>CAZZXJ010000043.1:0-17717 GCA_964657905.1 uncultured Stigonema sp. | reverse complement strand
CCTCGCCCCAAATAAAAAGCTGGTGATCGTTTCCATTCAACGGGCAGGACAGGGTCTTTTGGACGGGATGCTGGAACTTATGCCATCGGCACGAGTCGGGCATATTGGATTGTACCGCGACCCGAAAACTCTGATTCCCATCGAGTATTATTTCAAGGTTCCCTATGATATAGATCAACGAGATGTGCTAGTTGTAGATCCAATGCTGGCGACTGGCAATACAGCTATAGCAGCGGTTGAACGGCTAAAATCAACTAACCCACTGTCGATCAAGTTTATTTGCTTACTTGCTGCACCGGAAGGCATTAAGCATTTCACGGAGATTCACCCAGATGTAACTATTTACACTGCTGCTATTGATGATTATCTGGATGAACACGGCTATATTGTTCCAGGATTGGGAGATGCAGGAGATAGATTGTTTGGGACGATTTGACCGAATAATTCGTAATTCGTAGTTCGTGAGACAGCGAGCAGTACATCCTTTGTGTTTCCGGACGTAAGAAACTGCCTTAGCGTGCGATTGCATGTTTTGGTGATACCATTTCACTCTCAATACGGTTCGGTTAAGGGTGGGTGGGGTGTATAGCAGACGTGTAGAGACGCGAAATTTCGCGTCTCTACAGAATTTATCGGTATCTAGATCATCTTAACCGAACCGTATTGATTTCACTCTTGCAAAGAATTACTCACGCCCTCGATTTTCTTGGAAGTAGGGAACACCTAAAGCTGCTGGAGGTGTATATTTGCCAGATAAGCCAATGAGGGCGAGAATTGCGAGCGCATACGGCAGCATCATCAAAAACTGGTAGGGAATATTCACACCTAATGCTTGAATTCGCAATTGCAAAGCTTCTGTTGCACCAAATTATAAGCAAGCTAAGGCACTACCTACAGGATGCCATCTCCCAAAAATTATCGCTGTGATGTGTAAAATGTTGCAGCAGCACTGGCAAAAGCACCAGTGAGCAACATTCCTTCCAAAGCGATATTCAGCACTCCCGAACGTTCTGAGTAAAGTCCTCCCAGTGCCGCAAATGCCAAGGGTACAGCGAGATGGAGGCTAGAAGCGAGATAATCTGAGAAGAGATTGGGCATAGGGCCTAGGGCATTGGGCATGATTAATTTTCCCATGCCCCACTCCAGACATGATACATCGCGTCTCTAATAAGACAATACGGTTCAGTTAGGGCTGAATGGTAGGAATTTTAGACTTGTAGAGACGCGAAATTTCGCGTCTCTACACAGATTGACGGTTGGCAAATTCTCTTAACTGAACCGTATTGCTCTATAAGACACCCTACTCTCTATCTCTTAACCGATGTTCCACTGCGAGACTAATGGCAATAAATAGCACAGTCAAACCCTGAATTGCATAAACTACAGTTACTGGTACCCCCGCACTGCGTTGCATGACATTCGCGCCACTTCTTAAAGCAGCAAAGAACAAAGAAGTCAACACCACACCTAAAACACTACCGCGACTGAGAAATGCGATCGCAATTGCATCAAACCCGTAACCAGACGAAACCACCTCAAACAGCCGATATTTCAACCCCATCACTTCAGTTGCACCCGCCAACCCCATCACCAGCAAGATCGTACGTTCTACAGAAATACCGCCGTAACGGGAAGCAATCGGGTTAAAACCCACAGCAGCAATTTGGTAGCCTAGAGGCGATCGCACAAGCAACACCCATAAAATCCCCGCAGCAATTAACCCCAGCAAAATTCCTGCATGAGCGAGACTCCCTGGTAGAATAATCGGAAACTGAGCAGATTTGGCAATCAGTGGGGAATAAGGACTAGGCGCATTTGGTTCCTTCAACGGGTTCTGAACCAGATAATTGATTCCAAGCTTGATCTGTGATCACTCCAGGGAGGGCGATCACTACCTTGAACCCTCCACCAGTCCCCGGTGTGGATGTCGAATGGCGGCTACTGCAAGCTTTCAGCAGTAAACTGGTACCAAAAGTAGCGGAACCATACAAGAGAAATTGACGCCTACTAAAATTTGCTGTCATAGTCATTGGGCATGGGGCATGGGGCATGGGTCATTGGTCAGGGTAATTTCCCTCATCTCGCCCCAGACGCGATAAATCACGTCTCTACAAGGCCTGTTCATTTTTCCAACTGTTGGCTGAAGACAAAGTAACATTATGCAAAGAAACTAAAGGAATGGACGCAGGTATAAGGTTGAAGAAAATACATGAACAATTTTAAGGAACTTTTTCGTGTCATCCTTGCAGTATCTATCATCATAGTCGGAGTGACGCACTTTACCGTTCCCGATCAATACGCCAGAATTGTCCCGCCCCAACTTGCCTATCCTGTGGGATTAGTTTACCTGAGTGGTTTTTATGAAATTCTAGGTGGTATCGGATTATTAGTCCCACCTGTAAGTCAAGCTGCTGCTTGGGGACTAATTGCTCTTTTTATCGCTGTTTTCCCAGCCAATATCAACATGGCGGTTAATCATATTAAGATCGATCATATACCAGATTCAAACTTGTTACAAGCTGTGAGACTTCCGTTCCAAGCGGTTTTTATTGCTTGGGCTTGGTGGTATACAAAACCTGCCGATTTGGAAAAACAAGCTTCAATAATTCCCAAGTCTCTCATTCCTAAGGAACTGGAAGACGCGGGGATGCAGTAACCCACCCCAAGCGGAGATGTCAGAGGTAAAATAATCAGGGTGCAAGCAGGTTTAATATGAGTACATCAAAGACGGTGCAACAATTGCGGACAGAATGGATTACTCCTGAAAATTTTCGTCGTTACGGACAGGTGATTTTTCCTAGTAAAGACGGCAAATCCTTTGATGCAGAAGATGCTCAATTAGTATTCGACAAAGGTATCCCCCGCTTTTATATCATGCAACTGCACGGCAGAGGACGGAAATTTCACACAATTACTCGTCATGAGCAATGCACTCAATGTCTGGGTTCTCTGTCCGGGAAGGACTGGTTAATGGCTGTTTGTCCTCCTAATAATGATGTTGATCAACCAGTTATAGAAGACATTGCAGCTTTCCGCATTCCGGGAAATTGCTTTATTAAGTTAGAGGTGGGTACTTGGCACGCGGGACCATATTTTGAGCATGAGGTTGTGGATTTTTACAATTTGGAATTAAGTGATACGTATGTGGTGGATGATTTCACTCATGATTTTCTGAAGAGTCATCTGTTAGAGTTTGAGATGGTCTAAATGAAAACGAACCGCCAAGACGAGGCAGCGAGTAGTTCGGAGGAGGGTTAGCCCGCTCTCACGGCGACTGCCGCTGAAATTTAGTTAGCCCTTGTGAATACTTCGAGGGTTAAACTTGTAAAAGCTGATTGGTTGTAATGGCGAATAGCACGTTGCCATAACGTATGGCTACTTCGCCAATCCATTGCTAAGAAAAACATCCTCCCACTTTCTATATATTGCGGAAAACTGACAGATACCCCATCGTTCAAGTGTAAAGTAAGGTAATTCTCCGACAGATGATGAAGTTGCATCCATGAAGTTGCGGTTTCTGGATATACTATCCAATCAGGCGTCATTTTTATAAGTGTTCCTTGCCAGTTATCGTTCTCGTTATTCACCTCGGAAATAGGAGAACTTTCAGCAAAGCTGTTTAGATGTTCTACCAGAACTGTAATGCGTTGTAAAGAGCCACTTTCATCGTATCTGGCAATCGCACTCGCACGCCTATCCTCATCCCTTAAACATGTATCGAAAAAAAAGGGTTTGCTTGGTTCTACTTTTTTCGATCCCCAGGAAAAGCAATTGTCTAAAAACAAGCCTTGCGTTATTGGTTTCAAGTAGGGACTAAAAGTTTTTGACGAACGTGTGCCATCGGCATAAATATAATGATTCTGATGAGAGATTTCACTGCAATCATCTTTGGCACAAAAGCTTCTAATACATAGGAAAGATTCTATTTGTTTTTCCTCTAAGAAATATCTAGTCCAAGTCCCATACAAGTCTCCTGAATAATATCGACAGAAATTACCCCAATTTTGTAGTTGTGGCTCCATAAACAGACTTATCTTATCAAACTCAGAATCACCTCACCTATTCTTACTTTTTTTGAGTCTTTTTGGACAACCGTACCACAACATCCTGCAGTAGCGGATCGGGTACATCGTCAGGGGGGAGCGATCGCATAAACGCGCTATGTACACAGAAGCAAGCTGGCTGTTCTATTATTTTGTGACACCTCGGATTTTGTATATGCTGCCGATGCTAATGACAAGAGACTGGTTGACGGCAAACATTAGGGACTTCGAGAAAATAAAATATCCCAACTATAGACCAATCAATCGTATCATTCGTAAGGGCGGGGTTACCCCGCCCCTACAATTTGGGACAATTTATTTCTTGGTGTTCCCTTAATCGTTTCCAGGAACACTCCACAGCAACACTTGCTTAGAATATTCCTGGAGATGCGATTCGCACTTCAGGAGATACATTGCAACCGCTATTTATTAGCCTAGGGTAAGCAACAATTAAGAGAGAAAAGATACAAGTAAACAGTATGATCGCCTGAAAACCCTTACTTTCGTAATGCAGCTAAAAGTGCAGTATTCTCGCGGCTTTACGATATAAAAGGAAAAGTGAGTCTATGAGGTTGATGATGGAGGCAAAGATCGAGACAAGTAACCGACGTACACCACTGATTGTTGCTGGAATTGTCCTAGGTATAGGTCTTGGAGGGTTCTTAGATGGCATCGTACTGCATCAGATTCTCCAATGGCATCATATGTTGAGCAGCGTTCTACCGCTGACTTCAGTCTCTAATATAGATGTGAACATGATCTGGGATGGCTTGTTTCATGCCTTCGACTGGGTGATGACTGTGGCTGGAATAGTGTTGCTGTGGCGAGCTGGACAGCATAATGATATTCCTTGGTCCTCAAACATCTTCTTTGGGTCATTGATCTCCGGTGCGGGATGGTTCAACTTGGTTGAAGGAGTGATTGACCACCATATTCTTGGTATCCATCACGTGAAACCCGGATCAAATCAGCTAGTCTGGGATCTGGGATTTCTTGCCAGTGGTGTGCTTCTTATTGGGGTTGGCTGGTTAATGTCACGGATAGAAATGTCACGGGTAGAACAGTAGAGGCTACATTATCTTACTATGAGGCTCTACCTCCCTTTACTGGAGGCAGAGCCTTGCAATAGTTATGATGTGTTGTTGGCGTAATCTAGCATACCCGAAGGGTATCCTGGTATTTATTATCACCTCGTTCATTGCAGGTGTGCCAGGAGTGGGGTCAATTTTCTGAAGAAATTCTGATGGTTTAGCGCCTTCTGGTAATCTGAAGGCTGGATTGGCGGAATTTTGCAGAATTACGCCCCAGTTTGTTTCTTTATCAATGCCCAGGATCTGGTGGCTAGCATCAGCAATCGATGTTGGGGAAGCCGTTTTCGCTCAAGCGCGGAGGATATCAAGGAGACGCGGAAAATTTTAGAATGCTGCACCGCAAATAGAATCAACAACTGTGGCAGGCTGATTTCTATGTTGTTCTCGACAAAGTAAAATCTGGGCCAAACGTTGCTGATAAAAAAATCCATGAGCATACCAGCCGATAGGTGTACCGACGATTGTACCGATAATCAAACCAGTAATCAGACTAGAAACAAGATGTTTTCTTTTAATAGTATTGCCTTCGGCAACAGTGTCTTCGCTCAACATAAAAATTACCTTTGCTGCTCCCTTTTGAACAATATATTAGGATGTATTATGGGAATTGATACTTTTCAGATAAGCCTTCCATAGGCTAAAGCCTGAGGCTACACAAACTAAGTTAGCTAATCAAATGTAGGGTGGGCAATGCCCACCAATGACAGAAGTTGGTGGGCAGTGCCCACCCTACATTTACAAGATTTCAGTTTTTACACAACCTGCTTAAGGATAGTCACTAATTCCTCAGTCTTCAGAGACTCAAGTAAAGTCAACACTTGTGTTGCTTGCTGAGTTGGTTTATACTCACTTTGTAAGCCGATGATGTTGCTTCCTAATTTTTGGGCTAATAGATACCAGAAAGCTAACTTAGATTCAGTTTTCAATGAGCCGTACTCCTGAGTGGGGATTTTTGTTCCGCCGCCAGTGACAAGTTCAGTCAATGCCTTGGTAGGGTTTGGATCGAGGACCACTGCGTCTTGATCAGTTTTTTCTGATGGTAGCAAGGTACGCAGAGCAGAAAGCTGCTCTTCTGGGGGCAGTTGCTCAATTTGTGTCACCAAATAATCAGCAGCACCTTTTGCTGGTAAGCCGTCTATAGCGTTGGCGGGAATTTCTTTAGCAATGCGGGCATAAAGTGAGGCCAGCACTGCAAGCCGCTCGTCTATCTCCAAACTCACTAACGCTGATAAGGCTTCTTCTAAAGGGTTAGTATTCGTAGCAGTCATGGGTAGCTCTAATAAGTTCGTTACAAATCTGTTTATATAAGTGCAATTTTGTCGGAAATACTGGGAAAAGTTTCACCAAATCTGCCATGTATAACTTTTAACCTTTTCTAGTTATGCCACCATTAAGGTTATAAATTCCTGTTTGAGTTAATTCACTGTTAAAAGATAGAGAATGGATCTTAAATCAATATATTTATACCTATCTAAAGAGAGATGAAAGCAGTTCCACTGAAACTGGATCATTGTACACATAAGTCAAAGGCGTTACGGCATTAGGGTGCAACGTCTAAAAAAGTAAACCTAGATAAACACAGTGTAAGGAGCAAGAATTTTTGCGATTTTTTACTCTGTGATTATCTAGGTTTTTATTGTGCTGCTTAGCAAGCGTTAGTGCTAATCACAAATTCAAAATTATTAAATTCCTGCGCCCGCTTTAGGTTCAGCACCCATTGGCGATACGTAATCACGGAAAAGAGTAATCTGCTGCTCAAAATCTAATGTTGTAATCTTATTGAGTAGTGGTTCAGCTTGGGATGGAAGCTGATAATCAGCAGGCACAGGAATGATCGTACCATTTTCCATTCCTTGAGATAGACGATACCAAAACAGCAGCTTTGTCGTGTCACTCAGCGAGCCGTACATCCGGGTGTATTCATTATCTGCCTTATTAATCAAATCACGCTGGAACTGCAGTTGTTCTTCGTGGGACTTTTCCTTTATTTGATTGAACAAACCTTCAGCAATTTCTGGTGAAACGGTGCTAGCAGCAGGGGCTGCCGGCGTGACAGATTTACCCATTTCTTTGTAAATGAACCAAAACAAAGCTAGTTGTTCATCTACATTTAAGCTTTGAAAGGCTTTGACATGTTCACGAATAGTTGGATCGCCAGTTTGAGTAGATGTCATAATGAACTCCGATTGCAATTAATCACCTTCATGCTTCACTTTATCGAAAGGGTAGTTGATCTTTAACCCTACTGAAGACAGATGTATCCAAACCCGATAGAAGAACAATTAAAAAATCAAAGGAATTCAATTAGACATTATGGTGGCAAGGCGATCGTAAGTTGGGGAAGTGGGGGACAAATCAATTAAAAATTAAAAATTTAGGACTTACGCACTGTACAAATTAACCATAATATGCAAAATGATATATGTCCTTTTTAGGCGCTTCGCATAACCCTAATTTACTCCCATACGAATGGGATCTCTGGCTACTAAACATGGCTGAAATACCCAAATTGCGTGTATTACTTATGTACGATGCGTAAGTCCTAAAATTTTTTAATTTTGCATTTTTAATTTTTAATTCTTATCCTCCCTCATCTTCACTCCCTTCGGTCCTGATAATCTTCAGAAGACTTCGGATCTAACTCCCAGCGACGGTCGTCCCGTTCCTCTAAAATATCGTTCGTCCGCAAAAAGGCTCTATCGTCCATTTCCAGCCCAACTGCTGCTTCCAAATCCTCAGTCACACTCTGGTCGGGAGTGGCAACAGTACCACCAACAGCTTCATCACCCACCGCATCCGCATCTTCCCAATAGGCATCAACATCACCGCCAGTTAGTTCGGGACTGGTTTCTGTATACTCGCGCCTCTCATCCCGCATTGTTCGTCCACCGATGTTGTATCCTGGCAGATCTTTAACACCGGTTCCGTAAGATTCGGTAATCTCCTGTGGCAAATCACGAGATTGAATTTCTTTATCAGCATTTTGCTGTGCTAAATCTTTTTGTTCCGCCATATTACTAGTCCTGACTGCATCCTCACAATAACGCTTTCTTTTTCCTAGGTTGTCTTCCAAAAGATGTATCACCTTAGAAAGAAAGCAATCTCTCTCCTTAGAGCGAAGAGAAGCAAGCAATTGATGCATAACCTTTATGTATAAATTCACGCTATAGCCACTTCCAACCAAGTTATGAGTTATGGATTAGTGATATATTGTTTTCTAATATTTCCTATTTTTTAACTCATAACTACTTTCTTAATTGAGCATGGGAATGAATTTAAAAGTTATTTTTGTAGATTTATTACTCAAAAAAATCAAAAATATTTCTAGAGGGCGAAGAAAATTTTGTAAAGGATCATTAAAGTAAAAGTGATTGTTAGTTGGAAAAAATCCCACTAACAATTAACCAACAACCAGTTACTATATTGATGTATTAAAAAGGAAATCTGATGGCAAGCTTTAACAAAGAAAAGAAGAAAGTTGCGATCCTCATTGAAAACGATGTAGAGGATGCAGAATTTCAAGTACCTTATAATGGGCTTAAACAAGCGGGAATAGAAGTCGTTGTGCTTGGTTCCCGCACGAACGAAAATTATAAGGGTAAACGCGGGAAAGTTTCCATCCCAGCCGATGGCACAACAACCGAAGCTATAGCTTCTGAATTTGATGCTGTGGTCATTCCCGGCGGTGTGGCTCCCGATAAAATGCGGGTGAACCCAAATACAGTACGCTTTGTACAAGAAGCAGTGCAGCAAGGAAAATTGGTAGCTGCGGTTTGCCACGGACCACAAGTTTTAATTGAAGGCGACTTGCTCAAAGGTAAAAAAGCAACTGGCTTCCTGGCAATTCGCAAAGATATGGTTAATGCAGGTGCGAATTATGTGGATGCGCCCCTGGTTATTGACGGAAATTTGATTACATCGCGTCAACCAGGAGATTTGCCGATTTTCACTACAGCTATTTTGGGTTATCTGGGTTACGGTGGCAAGGATGCAGCTTTGCCAGATGTGAACGACACAAAAGCTCAATGGTGGAAATTGGCTGATGCTTGGGGTGGTTCAACTAAAGGTGACATTGTCAAAGGTTTGAATACAGCCCTTGCTGGTGAGCGTTATTCGCTAGAAGCCTTGGAGAACTACGGCAAGAAAGAATCAGATCAGGAAGTGCGATCGCTCTTTCAAGAGATCATTGGCAATAAACAACGTCACATCCAAGTCCTAGAATCTTATCTTAACCAACTAGGCGAGAAACCTTCTTTGACGGCGAATATCGCTAACCAGTATGCAAAGGTGAAAACCGCCTTCACCGGAAGTGACGACATATTTCAATTACGTTCTGCCTTGGGCGATGTGCAGACGGGTATAGGTGATATTGGTAACTTGTTGCCAGCATATACTGACCCGATAGTAACTGAAATTTTCACACAAATTCACAAAGACCTGTTGTCGTCCGAGCAGCGACTCGTAGACCTGTATAAGGCGAGGACAGGGGCTGGGGTAAAGCCAGCTAAGCCAACTACAGGTACTGCTGTATAAAGGTAGTTTTTTTAACGAACCGCCAAGCCGCCAAGGAAAGAATAATTATTTGGGGCTTTGTGGTTCGTTTATTAACTTTAGGAGGTAAAGAAGTGGAATATGTATCGGGAGATCAACAAAATACTAGTCAGAGTGAAGCTGGTGAAACTGAGCGTTGGGCTTCTTTGATTGGCGGTAGTGCAATGGTGTTATTAGGTTTAAAGCAACGCTCCCTCAGGGGCGTGTTAACGGCGGTGGCGGGTGGCGGTTTAATTTATCAGGGTGCTACCAAACAAAGTACGATTAAGCAAGCACAAGAAGCAATTGGCATTAATCAAGCTATAAAAGTTGAAAAAACGGTAACGATTAATAAACCAGTAGATGAGCTTTACCGCTTTTGGCATAATTTTGAAAACCTACCCACATTTATGAAGCATCTTAAATCCGTGACGGTGCATGATAACAAGCGCTCTCACTGGGTCGCCAATGCACCTCTAGGGGGAAGTGTGGAATGGGATGCAGATATTATCGAAGATCGGGAAAACGAGTTTATTTCTTGGGCTTCAGTCGAAGGAGCAGATGTTGATAACTCTGGTTTTATCCGCTTCAAAAAAGCACCTGCCGACCGTGGCACTGAGGTAAAGGTCGTTATAGAATATAACCCTCCAGGTGGGGCTTTAACAGCTACTTTTGCTAAAATTTTCGGGGAAGAACCAGAACAACAAATTGGTGATGACTTGGGTCGTTTCAAAATGCTAATGGAAGCAGGTGAAATTGCTACAACAGAAGGGCAACCAAAGGGTAATAGTTAATAGTTAGTGGTTAGTGGTTATTAGAACTACTAACTACTAACAAGCAACAATATGGCATTATGGACAAAATACCCCTGGGTGCAGCCTTCAACAAAGCCTGGAATTTTAGAATAGGGCTAATGTTCGGGCAGAAGGACATACCGGAATTCCTGGAGCGTGTCTTGAAAGACGAAATTGCTCCATCCCGCGTTTTCACCCATCACTTGCGCCTAGAATAAACGAAGCAGGGTTTTGAGCTTTTGAAGCATAAAAACGACAACTGTATCAAAGTTCTGCTAAAACCATAAACAAAGTTAGAAGCGATCAGTTAAGAGTTAAAATTGATGAGTTAGGAGTTAAGGGATGAAGAAAATTTTTATTTCATAACTCCTAAGTATTCTATTAAATAATCAAATCGGAGGATGTTTGTGAACAAGGTAATTTCTTGGGTAAAGAATTTGCGTCCGCGTCAGATTCTGACAGTTTTTATGGTAGGATTGACCTTTTTCGTAATGCAGGCTTTTGGGTATGGCAACGCCGGGGAAGCGCAAGCTGAAACCGTAAAATCCTCAGAGGGTGTTTATTACAAAGGAACACCTGATTCCACTGGTCATATCAACAACGGCAACACACTACTTGAAAAAGCCGGAAAGAACCTGAAAGAAACTGCTAATGATGTCAAAGAAAAGCTCAATTCTGATGAATTGGTGAAAACACCAGAAAGTACTGATTACAAAGCAGTACCTCAGGGCAATATCAAGGACGACACAAACATATTTGAACAAGTCAAAGAGAACCTGAAAGAAACAGCTAATGATGTCAAAGAAAAGCTCAATCTTGATGAACCAATTCCTCAGCCTACGAAGAAATTTTTGAAGTCAACTGAAGAAAGAGTTGAAGATACGGTTGAGCCAGTAACAGGTACTAAAAAAGGCTACTACCAAGAACCCTAGAAATAGGGAGTAGAGAGTAGGGAATTAAAAATTAAAAAGAGAAATTATTCAATTTTAATTTTGCATTTTTAATTATTCCCCACTCCCTAATTACCCATGAATAAGGATTAATCACTAGAGTTTCCTTTGCCGATATAGACTTGTTCAAAATTACCTATGGGTTCGTTTTTTCAAAAACCTAATAGTAAGGAACCAAATATGCCTGACAAAACTGTTAATAAAATAGACTCCGCCTATTCCCCCAAAGGTCAACTCGGTCAGAAGTATCTCGCATCTGGCAAAACTGTATCAATGCGCCTTTGGGAAAACGAGCAACCCGATGAACCCAAAGAACCAGCAGCGCGGGAATATGAAACCGTCGGCTATGTGATTAGTGGTCGCGCTGAGTTGCACATTGAAGGTCAAATAGTTTTGCTAGAGTCTGGAAATTCCTGGGTAGTACCAAAAGGTGTCTCCCATACCTACAAAATCTTAGAATCATTTACCGCCGTTGAAGCAACTAGTCCGCCTGCTCAAGTTCACGGAAGGGATGAAGATTAATTTTTACCTCAAGCTAGAAAACCGAAATATTAAGTCAAGGTGCGTTAAGGAGATAATCCCTGACGCACTCTTGTATATGAGGTATATCACACCTTAACCTTGTAAGGGCGGGGGAACCCCGCCCCTACATTGCATCATCCCCATCTCTCCAATAACCTCTACTCCCTAATTACTGTTACTTGTCTGGTATAAATCACACTCCAAAAAATGCCATGTACTCATAGTACATGTTAGTTTTTTACGAGCAAGAGTCACAAACACAAGGAGAGCCGCTTACAATTCATCCAGATACAATTTCCGATTTTGAATTTTTCATTGCCCATGCAGCCGTTAACTCAACGTAAACCACCCAACCCGGATGTAGTAGTCAGCTTTACCCTCGCTCTTACAGCGGAAGAACGCACCCGCAGTCGTCATCGCTTTGAAACAGAAGATGGACTTGTGTTTTTGCGTTTGCCCAGAGGAACGGTGTTACAGGATGGGGATATTCTGCAAGACGAAACCCATAGCAGTTTAGTCAGAATTACTGCCAAACCAGAACCACTTTTAACTGTAACTACCCAAACTTCAGTAAATCTGTTACGAGCCGCATACCATTTGGGAAATCGTCATGTGCCTGTAGAAATTACACAGACCTATTTGCGGTTATCGACAGATCCAATTTTACGCACAATGTTGGAACAACTTGGGCTAGAAGTAAAAGAGGAAATTTTACCCTTTCAGCCAGAAACGGGTGCTTATGGACAACATGATCACGATCACTGATAGTAATCTTTTGTGTCTTTTACAACTGGCTAGCCCAGCTTTACCTGTAGGAGCATATAGCTATTCTGAAGGATTGGAAACGCTGGTGGACAATGGCACGATTAATAATCAGGCAAGCCTAAAGCACTGGTTAGAGGCGGAACTGCGTTACGGTGCAATTCGCTTAGAAGCAGCTGTGATGCTAAGAGCTTATCAGTCTGCGAAGGTGGGTGACTTAAAAACGCTATCTTATTGGAATGGGTGGTTATCAGCAGCTAGGGAGACTGAAGAACTACGCGCCGCTAGCTGGCAAATGGGGCGATCGCTCATCCGACTGCTGACGGAATTACAACCGCAGAGCAAGTCTCTTGCTGATGCTGCCGGTAGTCCTTGTAATTATGCGATCGCCTTTGGCATTGCTGTTGCTTATTGGGATCTCAATCTAAAAGGGGCAATGCTAGGATATTTACATAGTTGGGCAAGTAATTTGATCACTGCTGGAGTGAAACTCATTCCCTTGGGACAAACGGCAGGACAGCAGTTATTACTTTTGCTACAACCATTACTTAGGGCAGCAGTGGTGGAAGTCCTCGCTTTGGAGGATGATGAGCTAAGTTGTTGTAGCTGGGGTTTGTCCCTGGCAAGTATGAAGCACCAAACGCTGTATACAAGATTGTTTAGGAGTTAACAAGGGAGAGTAGGGAGTGGGGGATCAACTAACAACTAACAACTAACAAATGACAAATGACAATCAATGGATTTCGAGTAGGGGTTGCAGGTCCTGTGGGGTCTGGGAAGACTGCTTTGGTTGATGCTTTGTGTAAGGCAATGCGTCAAGAATATAATCTGGCAGTGGTGACTAATGATATTTATACGCTGGAGGATGCTCAGTTTTTGGTGCGTTCTCAGGCTTTGGCAAGCGATCGCATTCTTGGTGTAGAAACTGGTGGTTGTCCCCACACTGCTATTCGGGAAGATGCTTCGATGAATTTAGCTGCAATTGAACAGTTAGAGGTGCGTTTTCCAGATTTGGATTTGGTGTTTTTGGAAAGTGGTGGCGATAACTTGGCTGCAACCTTTAGTCCAGAATTGGTGGATTTAACGATTTACGTCATTGATGTTGCGGCTGGTGATAAAATTCCCCGTAAAGGTGGTCCGGGAATTACCAAGTCTGATTTGTTGGTAATTAACAAAATTGACCTTGCACCCTATGTCGGGGCGGATTTAAATGTGATGGAACGGGATGCCAAGAAAATGCGTGGTGATAAACCCTTTGTTTTCACAAATTTGAAAACTCAGGAAGGGTTGGCAGAGGTGATTAAGTTTGTGGCTACAAATATTTGTTAATTAGCTATAGCAGTGCTATTTGATTTGTGAAAATTCAAGGTGCAAGAAACCGCGTTTCTCTCCGTTCACGAATCATTTAGGATTGTTAGAGCAATCCTAAATGATTTTTGAAAAAATCTCAGCACGCCCAAGCTTGGAATGCTGCGTTACGGACTTCGTCCTAACACACCCTACGTGTATTTCACAAATCAAATATGAGTCCTATAAACCTACTTAAAGTTAACCAAAAGCAAAATTGTATAACACCACAAAGTTAATCAAAGGAACAATCATTAACAAAATTAGCCAAGGATTTTTACCAAGCTTTTTCGCAATATTGACGAAGGCAATGATTAAGAAAACTAGGGCAACAATGTTAACTAAAGGGATAAGTAGCGCAATAATCCACCAAGGTGACTGCTCGCCAGCTTTGTACATTATCCAGTTGTTGAGAATGGGAACCCAAGCAAACCAGGCGTTTGGCTCTCCTAATTTCTGATAGATATTGTAAAAGCAATAGGAACAGAAGAGATAGGTAGCAATCCCAATAATGTAACTAATCGGTCCTCCCACAGCACTCCCAGAACTTTGGTTGCTCAGAGCAAGAAAATCGACGAGGCTCCAACTACAGCTTTGCAAAAACATTTTTTCCTTAAATTAATACTAAAAAACAGTGATTTTCACCTTCATATCTTAAGAAGCACTGTTTATGTGATAATTTAAACAAAAATTTAATGTTAAGCAGACCTTCTCCGTCATTGCTGGCACTCAAACACCGAGCACACTTAAGCTTAGTGGCAGTGTTCGCGAGCGCAATTATGACCGAAACTTTGATTTGGATTAACGGACCGTTCGGTCTAGGTAAAACACAGTTAGCCTTCGAGTTACATTTGCGACTGGCTGGCAGCAACGGGTGCGACCCTGAATATGTATAATTACAAAGTTAACAATTGCCTGTAGAAAATAAGGAAATAAAGTGAGAAATTTTCTGTCTCGCTCCAAGCTAATGAACACTATCATTCTCTTAATCAAGGCTAGTTGTCTTCCCGGCAAAAAGGCTACTTTTTTGGGCCATAAGCTTTGGCAAACTAGTCTGGCACTGACAACGCTAGCTGGCTTGGGATTGATGGAATGTAGACCGACTATAGCGAACACTATCAGCTATACCATTACTGATTTGGGCGCACTTGATGACACACAAAGCCAAGCCAATAGCATCAATAACATTGGTCAAATAGTCGGCATTTCTGGGTCTAGCATTTTCACGGCTACTGGGCAGGCAGTCTTCTGGTCTGGGAGAAATGATCACCCTAAAGCCTTGGGAAGGCTACCAGGAGACAGCGAAAGTATAGCCTATAAAATCAATAACCTGTCCCAGACAGTTGGCTTTTCTGGTACTGACACCGCACACGGTCAGGCGGTTCTATGGCAACACGGTCAATCCGTAAACTTAGGACGCTTACCTAACGATAGTGCCAGTATTGCCCTGAGCATTAACGATCGGAGTCAAGTAGTTGGCTTTTCCGGCTCAGATATCTTTGCGGCAACTCCAGGACAGGCAGTTTTATGGCAGGATAGCAAGATTATTCCCCTTGTCAGCCTGCCTGGAGACACGATCAGCGTTGCATATGGCATCAACAATTTGACTCACATAGTCGGTGCTTCTGCTACAAGTGAATCGCTATCTCAGGCTGTTGTTTGGCTTGATGGACAGATCAAACCTTTAGAAGCACTGCCTGGTAATAACACGAATGTGGCGTTTAGTATCAATGATCGCAATCAGATTGTTGGCTTTTCCGGAACCGATGGGCTTCATGGTCATGCGGTACTGTGGCAAGATGGGCAGATAAAAGACTTAAGCTCACTACAAGGGAGCAGTTACAGTGCTGCTCTGAGTATTAACAATAGGGGTCAAGTAGTAGGTGACTCATTGACTATTAGTGGACAGAGACACGCCTTCTTATACACAGACAACGAGCTCCTGGATCTTAACAACTTAATTCCTGCTAACTCTGATTGGGTCTTAAACTCTGCCAACAGTATTAATAATAACAAGCAAATTGTAGGTTACGGCACAATTAATGGTCTGCCACATGCCTTTCTGGCAAAGCCAGTCGTGTCTAGGTAAGAAGGTTACTGCTAGCAATTACTGCTTTGACAAACTACTCTCACCTTAATTCCACCCCACTAACATTAATTGTACAAGCACAAGGACCAGAACCATCCCAAGCCATAGCAGCTAGTAAGGAGGGTAGGCAATGGCGCATCCCCCTCCTCTGCCATCTTCTCGGCGTGGTGAATTTGGTACGGCTGGCGATCGCACTGGGAATCTTATGCAACTTAATATCAGTTCTTGGGCATGAAATCCGCTATTCTTAGCAATAATACTCGTCAAGCACTACAGCGGCGATGACTCACCACATTTTAAAAGCTACTAGGGAAACCGTGCATCTGGGTGGTTTCTCCCACCTCTTAGAACCAGCACTGACTATTGACTCGGGCGATACTGTGGACGTGGAAACTTACACTGGTTACTACGTTTACGACAAAGCACCACCAGAGTTTATCACGCCAGAATTTCTTGACATCTGCCAAAATCTTCCACAAGAACGGAAAGTTGCTGGGGGACCGCATTTGTTGACGGGACCAATTTATGTGCGGGGGGCGGAACCTGGGGATGTTTTGGAAGTAAAATTGGCAGTTATCAAACCTAGTCTACCGATTGGCTTCAATGCCATTCGTACAGGTTGGGGAGCGTTACCACATCAGTTTAATCAACCGACTCTCAGATTCATTCCCCTTAATTTAGAAAATAACATCGCTGAATTTCCCTTGAATAGCGGGATTAAAATTCCCCTCAAACCCTTTTTTGGTATCCTTGGGGTCGCCACCCCAGAACCAATGCGAAATTCAGTTCCGCCCGGTTACTATGGTGGCAATATCGACAACCGAGAACTGCTAGCAGGTTCTCGAATATTTTTGCCTGTTTTTGTCCCAGGAGCTTTATTCTCCATTGGTGATGGACATTCAGCACAGGGAGATGGCGAAGTTAATGTCACCGCAATTGAAACTTCCATGAACGGTACTATTCACCTAAAACTTCGCAAGGATCTGCAATTGACAACACCAATTGCTGAAACTGCCACTGATATCATCACAATGGGGTTTGCTCAAACCTTAGATGAAGCTTTAGAACTGGCTTTACAAAACATGATTGATTTCTTAGGGCGTTTCACAAATTTGTCGCCTGAAGACGCCTATGTATTGTGTAGTTTAGCTGTAAATTTTCGGATTACGCAAGTTGTCAACAGTCCCCAAAAAGGGGTTCATGGAATGCTACCGAAATTAATATTCTCAAATAAAATCATTTTATAATTATTCGCCGTCTATAAATAATTGTATGTCTAATATAGCAGGGCAGACACATCTTAATTAGGGCTTGCTGAAAAACTCAATCTAAAAGCCTATTAAGCTAAGGTAAGTTATTCAAGCAAGGGTCATAGATAAATTTCTATTATCTAGCATCCGCCAAAATATAATTTTCACTAATCAAAGACTCTAAAAAAGGCGCAGTTTTGAAAAATTGACATAAAAAGGCATACAAGTCGGGCAACCCGCCCAACGCACTGGCTCACCAGGCATTCAATTTTTGGCAAGGAATCGTAACGCCGCCAAGGGCGGCAAGGCAGAAGGAATTCGTCAGAGGGCAGAAGGAAA
>CAZZXJ010000042.1:15787-19481 GCA_964657905.1 uncultured Stigonema sp. | reverse complement strand
GCCCCATGCCCCATGCGCCATGCCCCATTTTACATTCCCATGATTTCATATCCTGCATCTACATACAGGACTTGGCCGGTAATGCCACTTGCCAGTTCACTGCACAAGAAGGCTGCTGCATTGCCCACTTCTAGCTGAGTGACAGTGCGTCGTAGGGGGGCTACTTGCTCTACGTGATGAATCATATCTAAAATACCTCCTACTGCACTAGAAGCTAAAGTGCGGATGGGGCCGGCGGAGATGGCATTCACGCGAATATTTGAGGAACCAAGTTCAACTGCTAGGTAACGCACACTAGCTTCCAGCCCTGCTTTGGCTACTCCCATGACATTATAGTTCGGTACTGCCCGTACACCGCCTAAATAGGTTAGAGTGACTATACTTCCTCCCTCCTTCATTAAAGGTTTAGCAGCACCACACAAGCGCACGAGCGAATAGGTGCTGACCTCTAACGCTTTGTTGAAGCCCAAACGTGAGGTTTGGCTGAAATCTCCGCTCAAATCTTCTTTGTTGGCAAAGGCAAGGCAATGTATGAGGATATCCAAAGATCCCCATTTATCGCGGATAACCTCAAAAGTAGACTGAATTTGTTCGTCTGACTCTACATTACAAGGAACAAAGAGGTTGGGGTTGAGGGGTTCCACCAATTCCGCAACTTTTTTCTCCATTTTGCCTCGTTCATCTGGCAAGTAGGTAATACCTAGGTTAGCTCCTGCTTTGTGTAGTTGTTGAGCGATACCCCAAGCGATGGAACGGTTGTTGGCAATGCCCGTGACAAGGGCGTTTTTTCCAGTCAGGTCCAGCATACAAATGAATTCTTCATGCAATCAATCATTAGGAGCATACTAGAATCTGAGGCTCACTTTTACTTTGTTTTAGGCATGATTTATAAACAATGATTATTAAAAAGGCTGTTTGCTACCGGGAAATTACGGCTTATTTCTTAAGATATTCTCAAGATATCTGATTTTTTTCTTCATAAAACTTTTTGGTTACAACCTTTCACTTAACTCGAAAAAAGTAGTAGATTGAAGAATGAAAAATTATTGTAGCATCATGAACAAATAACCATCTGGGAAAGAGGTTAAGTATAGGAAAGTACAAAAAGGTTGACAATGTGTTATTGATTTTTCGGGTGTATTCTTAGGTAATCAGTTTTAGTTTTCAGGCATTAGGTAGGGGAAGGGAGATGATCGTGACACAAGATAAAGCCCTAGCAAATGTTTTTCGTCAGATGGCTACCGGAGCGTTTCCGCCAGTTGTGGAAACTTTTGAACGCAACAAAACGATCTTTTTTCCTGGCGATCCTGCCGAACGAGTTTATTTTCTTTTAAAAGGTGCAGTTAAACTCTCCAGGGTGTACGAAGCAGGAGAAGAAATAACGGTAGCGCTGCTGCGAGAAAATAGCGTTTTTGGCGTTTTGTCTTTGCTTACGGGAAACAAATCGGATCGTTTTTACCATGCAGTTGCTTTTACGCCTGTAGATTTGCTATCAGCACCAATTGAACAGGTGGAACAAGCACTCAAGGAGAATCCAGAATTGTCGATGTTAATGCTGCGGGGTCTGTCTTCGCGGATTTTACAGACAGAGATGATGATTGAAACGCTCGCTCACCGAGATATGGGTTCGAGGTTGGTGAGTTTTCTGTTAATTCTCTGTCGCGATTTTGGCATACCTTGTGCGGATGGAATCACAATTGATCTGAAGCTATCTCATCAAGCGATCGCTGAGGCAATTGGCTCTACTCGTGTGACTGTCACCAGGTTATTGGGCGACTTACGCGAGAAAAAGATGATTTCGATCCATAAGAAGAAGATTACTGTGCATAAGCCAGTTACCTTAAGTAGACAATTTACCTAAAAACAATTGGGGGAGTGGAGGCAATACGATACGTCAGGCTGAAAGTTATTTTTTGAGGCAAGCGTTCTTCTGGAGGGGAAGAAAAACTCCCCCGGCACAAGAACAGCACCCCCTGCTTATCCAAAGCGCATTGTGAGTGGAGGTGGCGCGTGTTGCATTTTCTATATCTGGTACAAACATGAGTTGAGGAAGTAAATTTCGTCAATTGAGTAATTTCAGTGATTGCCAATCTCCAATCTCCCACAGACGATGGCTAGAAGTAGTAGGCTGTATCAGGAAGGATTTCGTTGGTAGCTGAAGATGACCACCGGGTACATCCTCATAGCAGTGATTTTAATTGTGGGGGGCGTAATTGCCACCGTGGGCGATCGCATTGGCACACGAGTTGGCAAGAAGCGGCTCTCACTCTTCAACCTGCGTCCTAAAAACACGGCAGTACTGGTGACTATTTTGACAGGATTGGGTATTTCGGGATCAACCTTAGGAATTTTATTTTTAGCTGACGAAGGATTGCGCAAGGGGGTGTTTCAACTAGAGGACATTCAAAGAGACCTCAGGCGCAAGCGTGAACAGCTTGGTAATACAACTCAGCAGCTAGAAACAACGCAAACTGAGTTAAAAGGCGCTAAAAAAGAACAAGCACAAGCTCAGGAAGACTTGCAAGCCATTAATAAATCCTTGCTGGCGGCGAACGCCAAACAACAAGTCACGCAAGCCCAACTTAACAGTACTATTACCCAAAAAGCCCAAACTCAAGCTCAACTGCAACGCACTCAAAACCAGTTAGCTCAAGTTGTCAATCGGTATCAACAAGCCATCGCTGAACTCAAAAGCGTTGACGACGAGAAAAGCAACCTGGTTTTGGAAGTTGAACAACGTCGGGCAGAACGCGAGAAACTTGTCAAAGAAGCCAACAACACGATTAATCAGGCAAAGATTGCTATTGTGCGGCGCGATCACGAACTGGCTAACCGCCAAGAAGCTATTCAAAAGCGCGACCAAAAAATTGCCGAACTGGATCAAGTGATTCAAAAGCGCAATCTAGAAATTGCGGCGCGAGAGCAACTACTTTCTCAACGCGAATCTCGCCTCCAAGAATTGGAAACACAACAGGATCATCTGGAACAGGAAGTGGCAAGGCTGGAAAAATATTACCAGTCATATCGCGACCTGAGGTTGGGTAAACTCGCCTTGGCTCGCGGTCAAGTTCTTGCTGCTAGCGTAGTTCGCGTCTTCGGCGATACCTCTGCCCGTGAGGCGGTGATCCAAATCTTACAGGAAGCAAACCGAAATGCTAGCAATGAATTAACTGAGCCTGGTGTACATCCTCCCATAAATGAGCGGATACTGCACGTTACCCAGGAGCAGATTGAGCAATTAAGCAAGCAGATTGATGATGGCAGAGAATACGTAGTACACATTTTCTCTGCTGGTAACTATGTTAGGGGAGAAAAGCCAATAGAATTTTACGCCAATGCAACGCGAAATCAAGTGGTTTTTTCTGGAGGGGAGGTGCTAGCGACAACTACAGCCGATCCCAAGACGATGACATCCTATCAACTGCAGCAACGCCTGGAACTGCTGATTTCTGCTTCTCAATTTCGCGCTCATAATGCTGGCATTTTAGAAAACCTTCAAATAGATGGAACATTCATTCGCTTTATCTCTCAGCTAAGGCAATACAATCAGCCAGTCGATATCAAAGCCATTGCCGCAGAGGACACTTACACAGCCGGACCCCTGAGAGTGAGACTGGTGGCAATCCAAAATGGACAAGTGATTTTTAGTACATAATGGGGAATGGGGAATAGGGCATAGGGCATGGGGCATGGG
>CAZZXJ010000042.1:0-15777 GCA_964657905.1 uncultured Stigonema sp. | reverse complement strand
ATCTGGGAACGATGACACACATTTTGACGGGAGTCGCGACAACGGGCGTTCCCCTCGCAACGCGCTTTCTCCTCAAGTTGGGAAACCTGCGCACGCAAGTGTCCTCCCTCATGCCCCATGACGTCAGTCGCCGTGAGAGCGTTTAAAGCCGTCATTCGCACCGCAGTTTCTTACGGAGAAGAGAAGTCGCAAGGAGGGTTTCCCTGCGGGCGAACTTCTCCCAAGGGGAGACGCTGACGCTCGTTCCTCGCTAACGCTGCGCTATCGCTACCGCTTCGCTAACGCGAACGGGGAAACCCTCCTTAGAACTGCTCGCTGACTCCCTATACCCCATGCCCCATGCCCTATGCCCATTACTTATTGTTAATTGCTAATTACTTTTTTACCATTAGTTGTTAGCCAGTCCTATATTAGAAGTGTTTGACTGTTCCTCCCCGCAGCGATTGCCTAGGGGTTTCCACGCTTACCCCGAGGTCTTATGAATCTCCGTGAATTATCGCCAAGGCAACCAATGATTTTAGGCTTTGATCCAGGTAAAGATAAGTGTGGTTTAGCCGTGATGGGACTGGATCGGCGATTGCACTATCACGAAGTTGTATTGGCACTCTTAGTGATCACCACTATTGTGGCACTACGTCAAAAGTTTCCTATTTCTATACTGGTTATGGGTGACCAGACTACAGCTAAACGCTGGAAACAGCAACTGCATCAGGAATTAGCAGATCCGCTGAATATCGTTTTAGTAGATGAGCGCTACACCAGTTTAGAGGCACGCGATCGCTATTGGCAAATGTATCCCCCTAAAGGATTTGTGAAGCTACTGCCACAAGGGATGCGGCAACCACCAAGACCGATAGATGACATTGTTGCTATCCTCCTGATCGAAAGATACTTAAATCGCCTCACTGAAAGTGAAGTTAGGGAGGAATTATGAATTATGAATTATGAAACTTTTTCATAACTCATAATTCATAATTCATAGTTCTGCCCGAATAGTAAAAGCATAGTCTCCTCCTGGCTCGAGCTGGTAGTCTCGTTGCTCTAGGAAGCGACCGAGGGGTTCTTTGATCAGAGCACGACCTTGTGAAGGCTTAACTGAAAGTTCACCCTGGCGGAAATGCCACTGGAACTGCCACTCAAAGTCGCCTGCTCTCACTTCACCTTCAAGAAAGCCGTGTTGCCAGGACTGGCGGGTAATCCTGACATGGGCGGTGGTTTCTGGTAAACGTTTAGCACTCACTATGCTTGATGTCAAATCTGGAATTAAAGCTGACTTGCTTATAGCTTTACAATTACCCAAAATACATCAAATATACTAATGAGTGAAATTGAGTATTTGTACTCCAATGGGTTGAAGAGGCAGATATCCTCGCGGCTACAGGTACAAAGATCCGAAAGCGAGATCTTCTTTACTACTTGCGAATGCATTTATGCATGGGGACGCGCTTTTATGCGGGAGGCCACGAGCGAACCGCATTTTGGCTCGTAATAATTACGAATTACGTTAGCGTAAGCGTTGCGATCTTCTGGTACTCCGGCGTCGGAACGAGCGTCAGCGATCTTCTCCCAAAGGGAGACGCCAAGGGCGAACGAGGCACGAGCGTCATTATCGCGTTCCGAATTATTTTGACTTGGGGTGGGTATACCGGAAGAAATTTGTAAAGCTTTGCCCGTTTACCTATTTCTGCTGCGTCCGCGTAAATTGAAAGACCCACTAACCTCAGCTTTTTATGGGGCTATGTCAGGATTGGGATTTGCGTTAAGGTGACCAAAACCTGCCGAGTCAACTAGTGCCAACGTCCGGCGATTATCGGGGGACTCAACACAAAGCGATCGCATCTTGACTGTTGAGCGATCGCTTTCCAGATTTTGGAGAAAGCAATTCATCCAAAATCCGGCTTGAAAAGTTTGCTCTGTCGGGAAACCAACGCTAGTCACCAAGGCGCGGGAAACCCCGAAGTTTGCTCGCTCTTTCTTGCACGCCAGTTCGCACAACGGAGGAAACCTCCACAAGCGACTGGCTCAACTTTTCGCAAAATCCAAAATCTAAAATTGAGTTACCGATTTACCGCCGCGGCTTCTCGAGCAGCAGTTGCCTGATCTGGGTGAATACCCAAGCGGGTGAGATTAATCCTACCCTTGTTGTCAATCTCCCGTACTTTAATAATCACTTCATCACCAACTCCCACTTCATCCTCAACTTTGCCTACGCGGTAGTCAGCTAGTTGCGAAATGTGGATCATGCCTTCCTTACCAGGCAGAAATTCTACAAACGCACCTATAGGTATAATCCGAGTGACGCGACCCACGTATACATCACCTTCATTCAGCTTCCGCGTCATGCCTTGGATAATGTTTCTAGCTCTTTTAGCTTTGTTTTCATCCACAGCAGAAATCGTTACCGTGCCGTCATCTTCAATATCAATTTTGGCACCCGTTTCCTCAGTGATTCCCTTGATTGTTTTGCCTCCTGGTCCAATAACTAGACCAATCATGTCTGAATCGATCTTGATTGTCAGCAGACGTGGGGCGTAGGGTGACATCTCACTACGCGGTTGATCAATCGCCTGGAGCATTTTATCCAGAATGTGCAACCGTGCTGCCTTGGCTTGGTCAATGGCTTGGCGGATAACGCCCAAAGACAAACCAGGGATTTTCATATCCATTTGCAAAGCGGTAATTCCGCTATCCGTTCCGGCGACTTTGAAGTCCATGTCTCCCAAAAAGTCTTCGATGCCCTGAATATCAGTCAGAACCCGCACTTCGTCGCCTTCCTTAATCAGACCCATTGCCGCACCGGTGACAGGTTTAGAAATAGGTACGCCTGCATCCATCAAGGCCAGTGTGGAACCGCACACCGAACCCATTGATGTTGAACCGTTGGAGGAAAGTATTTCCGATACGACTCGAATCACGTAAGGAAATTCTTCTCTCGATGGTAGCACAGGCAGCAACGCTCGTTCTGCTAGCGCCCCGTGACCGATTTCCCTACGTCCTGGCGCACGCATAGGTTTGGTTTCCCCTACCGAGAACGGTGGGAAGTTGTAATGGTGCAGGTAGCGCTTTTGTTGATCCGTTTGCAGGTCATCGTTTAATGATTGGGCATCTCCTGGTGTGCCAAGGGTACAAGCTGATAACACCTGGGTTAGTCCCCTGTTAAATAAAGCACTCCCATGAACTCGCTTAGGCAAGATGCTAACGTTACAAGAAACAGGGCGTACCTCATCGAGTTTGCGACCATCAACGCGAATATTATCTTCGATGATTTGACGGCGCATTAGCTTTTTGGTAATTTCTTTGAAAGTATTATCAAGTGCCTTGCTATTTGCGGTTGCAGCAATCCGGATTTGGTCTTCTTCTGGCAGTTCGGTGATTGCAGTTTTAATTGTTGTCTTGACTGCATCCAAAGCTGCATCACGCGCTGTTTTGTCTAGTTCAAATTGTGACAGGATTTTCTTAATGTCAACATTCGCGCGATCGCGTATGTAATTTTCCAGTGTGGAATCAACTTCTGGTGGAGCTTCATGTACAATTTCCAGACCTAGTTCTGCAAGCAAATCTTGCTGTGCTTTGATTAAGTCTTGCACTGCTTCGTAGCCAAATTCAATCGCTTCGAGAATGTCTCGCTCTGGCAACTGATTGGCTCCCGCCTCCACCATGATCACACCTTCTGGTGAACCTGCCACGATCAAATCCAGATCTCCGGCTTCGATTTCTGCATAGGTAGGGTTAATGATAAAATCATCTCCTACCAAGCCTACACGCACTGCCGCCATGGGTCCATTAAAGGGTATTTTAGCTATCAGCGTGGCGATTGAAGCACCTGTTACTGCCAGCACATCGGGTGGCACTTGCTCATCCATCGAGAGCGTTAAGGCAATAATTTGCAGGTCATCTCGTAACCACGACGGGAACAAAGGACGCAGGGGACGGTCAATTAGACGGCTGGTTAGAGTTACTCTTTCTGGCGGACGACCTTCCCGTCGCATCATCCCTCCGGGAATTCTACCTGCCGCATATAATCTTTCTTCGTAATCTACTGTCAGGGGAAGAAAATCAATGCCTTCTCTGGCTGTTGAGCGTGTAGCCGTCACCAAAACTGCTGTGTCCCCAGATTGTATTAAAACTGACCCACCAGCCTGGGGAGCTAGTTGACCAACCTTCAGTCGAATATCCCGTCCGTCAAAGGATATTGACTTTTCAAATTCTCCCATTCAGTTTTTTTTCCTTCTCTTTCTCTATTCTCTCTCTGTGGCAATCCTAACATTTATGCACTATAGAGTGTCGTCAGTTGCATATAAAGATAAACAACTATGACTACCTCTACACTCCCCTACCCCTACATCCCAGCAAAAAAGCATTGTCTGTCCCAGAATAACGCCCAATTTTTAGCAGATCGCAGTCTAAGTTGTACAATAAAACTACTACTGCAAATATAGCTACGCCCTCCAGGAAAGTTTGGCTTCAAATAAACAGCACTCAATCTTTCCTTTGGCTTGCGTGTTGCACCTAAGTCGGCGCGATTGCGCCTATTTTGATGTGTCTACACTGATTGCCCGCTAACAAAGGCATTCGGGATCAGCCTAAGTCCACTGCAAATTTGGCATATGACAGGGGTTATTTTTAAAGATATGTATGACTGTAATAATCAAAATCTTCAGTAATCTATTTACCTTATTTTGTTATTGTGGATGCATCTAATCTATAATATAGTGTCAATTTATATTATTTGAAGTTCTTTAAAGTAAAAATTGTATTATTGCTAATATTTATGAAATAAACTTCATAATCTTTTAGAAAATTTAATTATTAGCAATATTTTTTTAACATTGGAAAAATCAAGTAGAAAATAAGCACTCTTTTAGGCTTTAGTTTTGCGAAAATCCGAGTAGTTAGCACATGGCAATTTTACACGGTAGTTGGTTACTACAAAATCATGGTGGCTGTTTATTTATTTGGGGTGAGACTTGGCGAATGGGAGCAAATGCTCTGTTAAGTGCATCAGCAGATCTACCTCTACATCCATTGGCAATGACACCAGTGGAATTATTAGAGTGCTTGCGTTTGCATCAAATAACAATTGCCAGTTCGGTACAGCAGCGAACACGTGTAGAGACCGAAGATGCAACGTCTCTACATCTAATTGCCGTACCAACGTATTTCCACTCCAGCAGTGAGGACGGGACAGTATCGATGTCTCCAGTGCATTCTGCCACTTTAGAGACGCAACTGATCGCGTCTCTACAAACAGAATCCCCGCAATATATGCAACCATGGCAAGTCGAGGGTTTTTGTCTCAACCCTCCAGAAGCCATAAAGTTTCTCACTTCTCTACCTCTAGGCGTTACCAACAGGGATAATGCTTTTTTGGGAGGAGATTTACGCTTTTGGGCGCAGGTTGCCCGTTGGAGTTTGGATTTAATTTCGCGGTGTAAGTTTTTGCCCACAGTGCAGCCGCTACCAGATAATTCTACCGTCGTCGCCAAGTGGCAAGCACTCCTAGACAGCGCTTTAGACGGAACTCGTCTGGAAAAATTTTCCCAGTTGATGCCACTAGTTTGCCGGATGTATCAACGGGGAGTGGGGAATGCGGAGACAAGGGAGGGGGATGCTTCCTTGTCCTCGTTGTCCTCGTTGTCCCCTTACCTATCAGTGGACTTGCCACAAGAACCCCAAAAATTGCTGCTGGAATTTCTTAACAGTACGATAGATGCCCAAATACGAGCAATGGCTGGTTCCCAGCCTTTAGTAGAAACAAGGGTGATGGCGTTACCATTTGCGGTACGGCAGTGGTTACATTCTTTAACATCTGCATCTATTTCTATCCCTAATCGGGATTCATATAAAACAGATGCCACCGAAAACCGCATCAATGTCGATCCTATTGAGGTGGAACGACTAGAGGCGGCACTGAAGGCTTGGACTATGCCGTTGCAATATGAACTAGCTATAGTCAGCCAGTTTCGTACCTGTTTTCAGTTGCGTGCCCCAGAGTCTGGAAAGACGGATTGGATTTTGGCGTATTTCCTCCAAGCGACTGACAATCCAGAGTTTTTGGTGGATGCGGCAACGATTTGGCATCACCCAGTGGAGAGATTTGTTTATCAAAATCGGACACTTGAACAGCCCCAAGAGATGTTTTTACGGGGTTTGGGATTGGCTTCGCGATTGTATCCACCGATTCTACCTAGCTTAGAAACCCCATATCCCCAAGAAAGCCGCCTCAATCCATTGCAAGCTTATGAGTTTATCAAGTCCGTGGCGTGGCGGTTTGAAGATAGTGGTTTGGGAGTTGTTTTGCCTCCCAGTTTGGCGAACCGTGAGGGATGGGCAAACCGTTTGGGTTTGAAAATTACCGCCCAAACATCACAGAAAAAGCAGGTAAGCTTAGGTTTGCAAAGCCTGTTAAATTTTCAGTGGGAATTGGCAATTGGTGGGCAAACTATTTCTCAAGCAGAGTTTGACAAACTTGTGGCGTTAAATAGTCCATTGGTGGAAATTAACGGCGAGTGGGTAGAATTACGACCCCAAGATATTAAGACGGCACAAGCCTTTTTTGCCTCTCGTAAAGAGCAACTGGCGCTTTCCTTAGAAGATGCTTTGCGCCTCAGTCAGGGCGATACCCAGGTGATAGAAAAATTACCAGTGGTCAGCTTTGAGGCGTCTGGAGCATTGCAGGAGTTGATTAGTACGCTCTCCGATAATCAGGCGATCGCTCCTTTAAAAGCACCAGCAAGTTTTCAAGGACAGCTACGACCTTATCAAGAACGAGGAGTGGCTTGGCTTGCCTTTTTGGAACGTTGGGGTTTGGGCGCGTGTCTGGCAGACGATATGGGACTGGGTAAGTGTGTATCAAAAAATACATTAATATCCATAAATGGAAAACTCTCCCCAGCAGAAGAAATTTGGCAAACCTATGCTGGAGACACAAAATTTGACGGTGAGGGATTGTGGGCTAACCCAACTGAGGAATTAGTGGTAAATTCCATAGATGAAAAAACTGGCAAAATTGTGCAAGCTCCCATCCAGAAATTGTATCGGCAGCAAGTTCGGGAGAAATTGCGAAAAGTTACGCTGCAAGACGGTAGCAGTATCACCATCACCCGTCGCCATAAGCTGCTCACTAATAAAGGTTGGACAAATGACCTAAAAGTGGGTGATTACGTCTGTGTGCCAGCCAAAATGCTATGTGTTGGAAAACCAGAAGACCCTGATTTGGTCAAGTTTCTTGCTTGGCAGATTGCCGAAGGGCATGAACTGGCTAATTGGGGAACTGTCACAATATCCCAAAAAGACACCAACCGTTTGGAGGATTTACGAATGACACTCCAGCGGATTGGCGATCGCCATAACCTTAAGATTAACAATCCCAGTATTTGCACCTTCCCTAGTCGAGTCCCTTGTCTTCGAGTTAGCAGCCAAGCCTATGGTCGATTCCTACAAGCTAAGGGTTACGTTTGGGGTAAACTGTCAGCAGAAAAATCTATTCCACCCTTCATCATGCAGGCAGACTTGGATAGTGTGCGGATCTTTTTACAAAACTATTTCGATGCTGAGTCTGCTGTTATTTCTAGTATGAGGAGTATCGAGATTGCTACAGCTTCACCGCTCTTGATTCAGCAACTCTCTGCACTGCTACGACGCTTCAGTATTTGGTTGCGAATATCGCCCAAGCAGAAGTGTGCCACTAATGGCACCCGTATTTTACGCACCTACTACATTGGTGTGATTGGAGGAAATTCTGCTCGGAGATTTTTGCAAGAAATTGGCTTTAGCTACCCAGAAAAACAGCGCAAGTTAGAAGAAATTTGTCAACGGGTGAGCAACACAAACGTTGAGGGAATTCCCGCTTCTGATATCGTTGCCGAAACAGTGGGGATAACGGGGCTACCGTTGCGGCATTTCGGAATGCATAATACTGTTTATATTGAGGGATCACAGCAATTCTTCAGGGAAAGTTTGAAGCGGGTATTAGTTAGCATGAACTGTATTATCAGTGGAGAAGCTCAACGGCAGTATCAGCTACTTAAACCTTCAAAATGGACAACTCAAACCCTGGAAGCCTATGTCCGCTTAGATATAGAACAGTTAAGCCTAACGCGACGATCTTTGCAACGCCTTCTCGACCAGGAAGTTTTTTACTGCAAAATTGAAAGTATTGAGGATGTCGAGTATGAAGGTTGGGTTTACGACTTTGAAGTAAGCAAACATCACAACTTTGTCGCTAACAATATTATTTGCCATAACACCATAGAATTCATCGCCTTTCTCCTACATTTAAAAGAGCAGTCAGATCTAGAAAATCCAACGCTGCTTGTTTGCCCAACTTCAGTATTAGGAAACTGGGAAAGGGAGGTCAACAAATTTGCTCCCACATTGAAAGTGGTGCAATATCACGGTGATAAACGCCCCAAAGGTAAAGCGTTTGCGGAAGCAGCTAAAAAGCACGATTTAGTCATTACGAGTTACTCGCTGATTCAGCGGGATTTAAAGTCATTGCAAACCGTTGCTTGGCAAATGATTGTTTTGGATGAAGCGCAGAATGTCAAAAATTCCGAAGCGAAGCAGTCACAAGCTATAAGACAGCTAGAATCTACATTTCGCATTGCCCTAACGGGAACGCCTGTAGAAAATAGACTGCAAGAACTCTGGTCAATTTTAGATTTTCTCAATCCGGGATATTTAGGAAATCGGCAATTTTTTCAGCGGCGGTTTGCCATGCCAATAGAAAAGTATGGAGATGCTGCTTCGTTAAGTCAATTGCGTTCATTAGTCCAACCCTTTATTCTGCGACGCTTAAAAACAGACCGCGAAATCATTCAAGATTTGCCTGAAAAGCAGGAGATGACAGTATTTTGCGGTCTCAGTGCTGAACAAGCAAAACTTTATCAACAAGTGGTAGAAGAGTCTCTAGCTGAAATTGAACGATCCGAGGGATTGCAACGCCGGGGAATGATTTTAGCTTTACTGGTCAAGTTAAAACAAATTTGCAATCACCCAGTACAGTATTTAAAACAGGACTCTTTGGACTCATATCATTCTGGTAAACTCCAACGCCTGCTGGAAATGTTGGAGGTAGCTTTAGCGGAGGGCGATCGCGCTTTAATTTTCACGCAATTTGCTGAGTGGGGTAAGTTGCTAAAACCATATTTAGAAAAACAGTTGGGGCGAGAAACTTTGTTTTTTTATGGCAGTACAAGTAAAAAACAGCGTGAGGAAATGATCGACCGTTTCCAACACGACCCCCAAGGACCTCCAATCATGATTTTATCACTAAAAGCTGGTGGCGTCGGACTAAATTTAACACGGGCAAATCATGTTTTTCACTTTGACAGATGGTGGAACCCAGCAGTAGAAAATCAGGCAACAGACAGAGTATTTCGTATTGGTCAAACACGCAATGTACAAGTGCATAAATTTGTCTGCAATGGCACTTTAGAAGAGAAAATTCACGACATGATTGAAAGTAAAAAACAACTAGCTGAACAAGTCGTGGGTGCAGGTGAAGAGTGGCTAACTGAACTAGACACAGATCAACTCCGCAACTTACTAATACTTGACCGCAGTGCAGTCATTGAAGAAGATGCAGATGGTTGATTGTTGATTGCTAATTGTTGTTGGTTATCAACAACAACCAACAATCAACAACTAACAACTAACAACCAAAATCATGGAAAATTATACCCTTCAGGCAAGTCGAGAATGGTGGTCACAACGTTGGCTTGATTTGTTAGATTCGTATCGTTTTAAAAAACGTTTGGAACGTGCTAGAAATTATGCCCGTCAGGGTAATGTCCTCAGCATTGAGTTTAAAGGTTCAAAGGTACTGGCTAAGGTGCAAGGTAGCGAAGCAGAACCTTACAAAGTTTCCCTTTCCCTTGACCCCTTTAGTGATGAACAGTGGGGTTATGTGATTGAAACGATGTCAGAGCGGGCAATTTTTGCCGCTAAACTATTGGCAGGGGAAATGCCGCAGAATATAGAAGACGTGTTCACTAGCAATGGTCTGTCGCTTTTTCCTTTTACGCTGTCTGACGTCCACAGCAAATGTTCTTGTCCTGATAAGGCTAATCCCTGCAAACATGTTGGTGCAGTTTACTATCAGTTGGGCGATCGCTTTAGTGAAGACCCATTTGTACTATTTCAATTGCGAGGACGTACCAAAGAGCAAATTATCAGCGATTTACGCAAATTACGCGGTACTAAAAATGTAGAACCAGAAGAGATCCGGGATCTACAACCTGATGTTCAAGAGTTAAGTCCTCACAATCAATACTCTGTAAAAATTGACTCTTTTTGGCAATATAATGAGCCACTAGAGTCTTCTTTGGTGGTGATTGCACCAGCGAGTAGCGAAACAGTTTTAGATATATTGGGGTCTATTCCCTTAGCAAATGTTGAGGAAACAGGCGCAAATGTAACTGCTGCTGATGTGGTGATGAAGTATTTGGATACAGTTTACAAAGATGTGAGCCAGAAGGCTGTTGTAGCGGCGATGAACGTCGGAGGGGGTTAGCCTGAGTGACGACATCAGGCTTAAGTGCGCTGACACGCAGCTTAAGGGCGGAGTCAGTTTTGGATGATGGGTGGTATTTATCTTGGATGCTATAACAGCAGCTTAATCCAGTCAAATAAACATGGAAATCCAAACCAAAATGATTACAGTAGAACTTGCTGATGGTACTCCTGTGAGAGTTGAAGCTACATCGATTGGCGATCGCAAAATAAATTTTCAAACCCGACCTTTTCAAGAAGTAACCGTTGCCATTGAATCACTTTCCAAGGAAATTGCCGAAACCTTGCGCAAGGTTAAGCCAGATAAAGCGACCGTGAAATTTGGTATAGACATTGGCGTTGACTCTGGTAAACTTACAGCTGTACTGGCAAAGGGTGCTAGTACAGCTAATCTAGAGATTACCTTAGAATGGTGGGGTCAGTAGACTATTTAATGAGGGGATCAGTCTAGAGAAGCTTACCTGAACGCAGGCTAGCCGACTAGCAGGTATGAATAGACTCTAGTTCCAACACTTGCTGGCTAGTCGCCAAATTCCTGTTCATGACGATGTTGCTGAATTTGAAGCCGACATCCAGACACTGTGGGAACTAGGTAGATTATGATTGTCGTCAGTAACACTTCTCCTGGCGATCGCAAAATAAATTTTCAAACCCCACCTTTTCAATAAGTAATCGCTGCCATTGAATCACTTTCCAAGGAAATTGCCGAAACCTTACGCAAGGTTAAGCCAGATAAAATGAAATTTTACAACTTTTCTCTGACCCACTCCCGCACTGCTCGCCGAATCGCTAACCTCCCAACGGCCCGATATTGTTCAATCAATTTAGGCAGTTCCCGAATTGGTAAATTAGGAAACACCAGGCTCCTTTCTACCTCCATATATTCCCCGTCTTGCAGGTGGTAAATCTTTAGTTCACCAGAGTCATAACACCAAAGTTCTGGGACTCCCAAACGGGCGTAAATTGGAAAGCGATTTAAAGACTTACTTGTCACATCAATTTCCAGTGCTAAATCAGGTGGTGGGTCTTGCGTCAAATCCAAATCAAGCCTACCCCGAATTGCGTCTACATTCTGGAAATAAAAGCAGTTATCTGGCTCAACTCCTGCCATCCGACTTTCTCGTCTCCAAGTAGTTGAACCTAGACATTCGTATTCCCGATCCAATTCCTCGGCAATGTCATCTATTGCGATACTGATAGTTACTTTGTAATACTCGTGTTCAGGTAAAGGAGTCATGATTTCCAACGTCCCGTTATCGTAAGCCACTCGTGCTCCCCGATGCTCTCCCAAATCTTTCAGGATATTTTCAAACTGTAAGTAGCTGATATTGTAAAGTAGTACGCGATCAGCGCGGTTGGTGGCGATCGTCATGAAAATGACCTCCTTGTACCTGCAAGACAACAGTTGGAATTGGTGCGTTACACTACGTTAACGCACCCTACACTCTATATATAGAAACGGAAAATTTCCCGTGTATCAATCCATAGCTCCAAAATCGGATCACTGTCCAAACTCAACCCTAGCTTGCTCAACCAACTCTGCTGTCACAATTTCTTGTTCTGCAAGACTCGCCAGTTGCTCAATTCGAGCTTTTGCTTGAGGGCGGACAAAGAAGGGAATATTCTTCAACTTTTCCTTGGCTTCATCTGTCCATTGCAAGACCTGTGGAAAATAAGAGTTGTCCATAGTACCTAAACTCTCATGTAAAGCGTGGTTTTTGAGCAGCGATGATGGCGATGACTTTATGCACCTCATATACATTAACGATAACGCGATCGCCGCAGATCATGACATTTACAAACATCGTCTAAGCTGAAAATAGCAACCCTGATTATTTAAACAAAACACTATGAGTGTAGTTATTCCCGATGACATCCTCCAAGCAGCTGGAATTTCAGAAGCTGAATTAAAGCTAGAAATTGCGATTATGTTGTTCCAACAATAAAAAATCAGCATTGGGAAAGCGCGTCGCCTAGCAGGAATGAATTTAATAGAGTTTCAACGCGAAATTGCTAGTCGCGGAATTTGTATTCATTACGATGTTGAAGAGTTTGAAGCTGACCTGAAAACCCTACGGGAAATGGGCAGACTGTGATTGTTGTTTGTGACACTTCACCAATCACTAACCTTGCTGCTGTTGGACAACTAAATCTGTTGCAACAACTTTACAGCAACATCATCATTCCCCAAGCGGTTTACGATGAAATGGCTGGTCTAGGCTATGCAGTGCCAGACCCATAGCCACCTCTAAGGAAAACTCAGGGGTAGGTTCTGCAAGCAAATTCACTGATGTAATTGGTTTAATTTTTGGTGGAGATCGCCGCATGCCTGTTGCGTAAGTCCTGATTATGTTAGTGCCAAAGATAGGCTCAAATTAATCACGCATTGCGATGCCTTACGGACCCCCCGCAGAGCGTCTACGCATTTAAAACTATAAAGAATCACGAGGTTTATGATAGGTGTCGTGTCTAACGGCAACGATTATGCAGACGCGCAAACTGCCGCAAGCATAGCCTAAACTGAAATTAGCAAACCTCATTATCCTGATAGAATAACATGAGCGTAGTCATTCCAGATGAAATTTTACACACAGCCCGCATGACGGAAGCTGAGTTAAAGCAGGAAATTGCAGTTATGCTCTTTGAAAAAGAAAAGCTAACTTTAGGACAAGCTAGCCATTTGGCTGGAATGAATCAACTCCAGTTCCAACATCTGTTAGCTAGTCGCCAAATTCCCGTTCATTACGATGTCGAAGATTTAGAAGCTGACATTAAAACACTAAGGAAACTGGGTAGATTGTGATTGTAGTCAGCAATACTTCGCCAATCAACAACTTAGCCGCCATTAACTATCTCAACCTGTTGCAGGAACTCTATAACGGCATTATTATTCCCGAAGCTGTCAACCGGGAACTAACTGGCGTAAGTACTCCCGTAGCAGGTGCTACCGAAGTGCAAACGCAAAACTGGATTCAGACGCGACAAGTAGCAAACCGGGAACTTGTGAATACACTCCGCCTGGAAATAGATGAGGGTGAAGCCGAAGCAATAGCTCTTGCCATTGAGTTAAATGCTGAACTACTGCTGATTGACGAGCATTTAGGTAGAACAGTAGCATCTCGTTTAGGACTTGATTTTACAGGAGTGTTGGGAGTTCTTCTTGAATGCAAAAGTACAGGGTTGATTCCTGCTGTGAAACCTCTGGTGGATAACTTAATTGTGCAAGCAGGTTTCTGGGTAAATGAACCCCTATATAACCGTGTTTTACAGCTTGCAGGCGAGTAGTTAACTAATTGTTCCCACCTGATACTATAAAGTAGCACGCGATCGCGTTATTTGGTTCGGGGCGATTCCTCTTCCTTGCAGGCTAATTGAGGCAGAGCCTCATAGTAGACATTCCCAGGCTGAACCTGGGAACGAGAGAAAGTTTAACTGCTTACCCATAGAACAAACAATTATCCCCTTCCATCTGCGTTCATCTGCGTAGGACTTACGCACTATACAAATTGACCATCATATGAATAGCCAGCTTGTTAAAATAAAAGTCTTGCACTGCCTCGTTCCCTGGCTCTGCCTGGGAATGTCATTAAGGAGGCTCTGCCTCCCGTCATTCGGGGAGGCAGAGCCTCCTGAAAGAGCATTACAAGGCAGAGCCTTGTAACGAGTGATAATAATACACAATTGTTTTTTTCTGTCAATGCGTAAGTCCTACTGCGGTTCAAAATCCAAAATAAAAAAAGCTCCTGCTTTTACACAGGAGCCTCTCAACTAATTAATTATCAGTGATCAAAGAAACTTAGAAACCTAGTCGAGTTCTTTCATGAACAACACTGGCTCAGTTTCGCGGTCAATACCTTTCTCGAAACCACCAGCCGCAGCGCGGGCGCGACCAGCGTGCCACAGGTGACCAATGAGGAAGAAGAAACCTAACACGTAGTGAGAAGTTGCCAACCACGCACGGGGAGATACGTAGTTGAAGGAGTTAATCTCAGTAGCGACGCCACCTACAGAGTTAAGAGAACCCAGAGGAGCGTGAGTCATGTATTCAGCGGCGCGACGAGCTTGCCAAGGCTGAATATCGTTCTTGATTTTATCCAAGTCAAGACCGTTAGGACCACGTAGAGGCTCCAGCCAAGGACCTTGGAAATCCCAGAAGCGCATGGTTTCACCACCGAAGATGATTTCACCAGTGGGAGAGCGCATCAGGTATTTACCTAAGCCCGTTGGACCTTGAGCAGAACCGACGTTAGCACCCAAGCGTTGGTCACGGATCAGGAAAGTCAAAGCCTGCGCTTGAGATGCTTCCGGACCAGTAGGACCGTAGAATTCGCTGGGGTAAACGGTGTTATTGAACCAGACATAGATGGAGGCGATGAATGCCATCAGGGATACAGCGCCTATGCTGTAGGAGAGGTAAGCTTCACCAGACCAGATAAAGGCGCGACGTGCCCAGCCAAAAGGTTTGGTAAGGATGTGGAAAATACCGCCACCAATACAGATCAAGGCAACCCAAATGTGACCGCCAACGACATCTTCTAAGTTGTTAACGCTGATGATCCAACCTTCGCCACCGAAGGGAGCTTTCAGCAAGTAACCAAAGATGACCGCTGGGTTCAGTGTTGGGTTGGTAATGACACGAACATCACCACCGCCGGGTGCCCAGGTATCGTACAGACCACCGAAGAACATTGCCTTCAGCACCAATAGCAGCGCACCACATCCCAATATGATCAGGTGGAACCCGATGATAGTGGTCATCTTGTTCTTGTCTTTCCAATCATAACCAAAGAAGGCAGAGTACTCTTCTAAGGTTTCTGGACCACGGACGGCATGATAAATACCGCCAAAACCCAGCACAGCGGAGGAAATTAGGTGCAGTACACCGACAACAAAGTAGGGGAAGGTGTCAATAACTTCACCACCTGCACCAACGCCCCATCCCTGGGAGGCGAGGTGAGGTAGCAGGATCAAGCCCTGCTCGTACATAGGCTTTTCAGGAACGAAGTGAGCGACTTCAAACAAGGTCATCGCTCCAGCCCAGAATACAATCAAACCAGCATGGGCAACGTGAGCGCCCAGTAGTTTACCAGAAAGGTTAATGAGACGGGCGTTACCAGACCACCAGGCAAAACCGGTGGATTCTTGGTCACGACCACCTAAAGCAATGGATCTATTAGAGAGCGTTACCACGCGGTAGTACCTCTTCGGGGAATATAAATTGTTCGTGAGGCTGATCTTGAGGAGCCATCCAAGCACGGATGC
>CAZZXJ010000041.1:0-19671 GCA_964657905.1 uncultured Stigonema sp. | reverse complement strand
ATATTTTTAATTTTACATTTTTAATTCTTGTGCTCCCCCTACTCTTAAGACCTAGTATTCGCTGCGATCATTACTTCTTTGACTGTCCCTGGTTCTCCCATTTGCTTGGCTTCCTCCTTGTTGACACTCACTAATACGCCACCAGCATTACTAGCTCTCACAGTCAGTTGTTCTTGGGCTTTCCAAATCTGGTGAGTTCCCTTTGGTAACTCACCTTCATACTTGATTTTGCCATCGACTACTACCCGAATCCAGGACTTCTCTTTCAAGGTCACACCAACTTGCACCTGCGAAGCCGCGCTAGCGCGGCTGAGGATGTATTTGTCAAGTTGAATATTTTGGGATGACTTTTGTATTGCTTTTGATTGTAATAAAGTTTCTTTTTGTCGTAATTGCGAGATTCGGCTATTGTTTGCTTGCCAGGTGGCTGTATTCAATAATTGAGACAAGCCATTGACAGAACACATAATCAAAAATATATAAAGTAAGTAAAGATGAAAGGGACGTAATTGACCCACTGACCTACTTTTCCAACCAGGTATGAGGCTTACCCGATTTAAGCCAATGGGAAAGCGGCTAGAAAATTCGGCTCCATTAAAGCCTAGTGCGTCGGCAAATTGCCGGATCAAACCTTGAACATAGATTGGTTCTGGCAGTTCCGCTAAATTGCCTTCTTCAATTGCCTGCAACAATCGCCGGGGAATCTTGGTCAATATGACCATGTCTTCCAACGATAAACCCTGTTCTAATCGCGATGTCCAAAGTTGAGCACCAATTTCTACTAATTTTTCTGCTTGTTGTTGCTCTACTGAAGGAGTTGACTCATGTTGATCCTTCTGATTTCGCCAAATCATGTTTTGTTAAACTCCCTATCCTGCTGAATTTTTAATAAAAATCTGTTTTATTTGCTTTTGTAAAAAGCGAATTTCATTCTCTTGCAGGTGACGATAGTCACCCTCTGGTAAATAGCCCCCGTCGGGCAGTTGTAATTGAATTGGACCTATTGCAGTTCGATGCAGCTTAATGACCGGATATCCCAACTGTTGGGCTATCCGGCGAATCTGTCGATTTCTTCCCTCCTTTAAAATGATTTCTAAGCCAGTTGAAGTTGCAACCCTTTCTATGACTTTCACTGGCGCTGGTCGTGTTTTTTTACCTGACAACACCACACCCTGACGCCACATTTGCAGCGCTGCTTCAGAGGGATGTCCTTTTACCAAAACTCTATACGTCTTAGGAATACTGTGACGTGGATGGGTTAGCCCAAATGTTAGGTCTCCATCGTTTGTAAGTAATAATGCTCCTGTAGAATCTGCATCTAAACGACCCACTGGATGAATACCTTGACCTCTACGTAATTCTTCAGGGAGTAGATCTAGGACAGTCGGTCTTCCTTGGGGGTCATCGCAAGTGGAAACTACTCCAACTGGTTTATGCAGTAAAAGATATATTAAAGCTGGACGCTGCAAGGCATACACGGGCTTACCATCGACTGTGATCATATCTCTTTGAGGATCAACTTTTTCACCCAAGTGCGCCAATATACCATTAATCCGCACCCGCTCCAGCCTAATCATTTCTTCAGCTTGCCGACGTGAGGCAATACCCCATTGAGCAAGAATTTTCTGTAACCGCGCCTCCATATAGAAATTACTTAATATTTGTTTAACTGTTAATCAATAAATAATATATAGATATATTTACATTTTTTGGTTAAGAGCCACTCATGTTACAGCTAAAACTTATTTCTGTGCTTGTGACTTTTTTGACCAAATATCCATAAATAGAGTGATTAAATGCCAGAAAAAAATTCAGAAATCAGAAGTTCAAACAAGATCCGCATAGTTACAAATGTACTTACAACAGCACTAAAGCTGTGGTTGAGATCCCAAGTTAGCCAAGTATCCCAACTGTCCGTGGAGATTAGAGCGAGCGATCGCCAAATTCTGACTGGTTGCGTACCCGAAGTATGGATTTTTGCTAGTCATGCTGTTTATCAAGGTCTTCATCTTACACAAGTTCAACTGGTCGCAGAAAATATTCGCATCAATATTGGCTCAATACTCAAGGGCAACCCACTGCGACTGTTAGAAACAGTACCAGTGTTTGGTGAACTGATTCAGGAGGAAGAAGATCTTAATGCCTCCCTCTGTTCTACGTTATTATCGACTGCTTTAAATGATGTACTGGTTAAACTTGTACCAGAACACTGTCCAAAATCCAAGTCAATTATTTGGCAAAAAATTAATCTTGACAATAATAAAGTCATACTTTCCGCAACCCTAGAAGCAGAAAGCAATCCCACATCGTTGAACATGAGTGTGGGCTTAGAGTTACTCAGTACTTATGAGTTACAACTGGCACCAATTCAACTTGAAAGCAATGCGGTAGCGTTGCTAGAGGGTAATAACAATCGACACTATCTAAATCTAGGAGCAGATGTCGATCTCCAAGAGCTAACTCTCACACCAGGAAGGTTGGTATGTCGCGGACGGATTAACGTCAACCCATAATGATTAAAAATCAAAAACTAAAGTTGCTAATTCTTTAGTTTTAATTATATATGAGTCAGAAGCCAGAAGCCAGAAGCCAGGAGTCAGAATATCGAGATCTTCTGACTTTTGACTCCTGACGAACCAACAATACTGTTCGTTAGTTACGAGACGCTACCTGTTTGTTCAGATCAAGATGTGCTCTCGCAATCAGGGCGTCCAAAAACCACAGACGCTTGTCGATGATCGTAGAAACTTCTGCGTAAAGGTAAGCCGTATCGGAATCTCCCAGTACAGAGGTGCGGTCGATGTTCTCCCACAGCAAAGTGCCATATATAGATAAACGCTCTGCAAGGGAGACAATATGGTCTTTAGCTTCTACCACATGGAGGGGGTATTCAGGTAAGATCGACTGTCTTACCACAGTGCGAGCGGTTCCCATGGCTAAACCTCCAAGGGTTGTGACTCGCTCGGCAAGCAAGTCAATGTAAAAATCTAACTCGGTTGCAATTTCATCAAAAAGTTCGGATAAATGATATGAGCTTATACCTGTAACGTTCCATTGTGCCTGCTTAACCTGAGTCTTCAAATCCAGCGTGGTTGCAAGCGTTTGGTTAAGGATGTCAACAAGTTGCGCTCGGACTTCTGGGCTTATACTAATTAAAGAAGCATAAGATTCTCTAATGTAAGGTTCGCTACTACCGTTCATAAGCTATCCTTGTAAAAGACAAGAAAAGGACATAGTGGTAGAACGTCTAGCAAGTCTTTTCTGTAGAGGTGTGTTTTGCCCACACCCCAAGAATTTTCAATTATGGTTCAACCCCCCTAAACTCGGCTCGCTAGAAGTTAGCCCAATTTTGTAGGGGGGAGATGATAAGGGGATCTGCTAAAGCAAAATACCACTAGCCGAGATCAATAAGGACTTTAAATTTCTCCTAACATAAAAGACCTTGATTGTTGCTGTCTAGTTGATTTTTGCTTTTTTAGAAGATTCTTGCTACTTCTTGCGAATTTCTTTGGGTGTGACTCCCAACAGACGTTTGAAGTGGCGTGTTAATTGGCTTTGGTCAGCGAAACCTACTTGCGAGGCGACTTCAGAAATTTTGAGTTTACTCTGCAGAAGTAACATTTTAGCACGCTCAATCCGGCAATGAATGACATACTGGTAGGGAGAAAGTCCTGTGGACTGTTTGAATAAGCGGGCAAAGTGGTACTGGCTCATACCAATCTCTTGAGCCATAGCCTCCAGCAACAAATTTTCCGACAGATGGTCGATGATAAACTCAATTACCAGCTGCTGCTTGTGTTTGGGCAGACCCCCTCGATATTCTTGAATGGTGTGTTTTGGCGCAGAGTAATGTTGCAATAGATGAGCAGACAACGCAGTTCCCAACGACTCGGCATAAAGGCGACTGCCTATCCCATCTAATTGAAGTGCTGTCTTCAGCGCCAGCCCAATCTGATAAATTAGCGGATCAGATTTGGAGAAGTGTGGTATAATTTCAACTAGATCTGGATTAACAGATTCATGGGCAATGTTTGAGACGCTCTTAGAGTCTAACGTCAGAGCAATGAACTCGGACTCCTGAGTTGTAGCTGCCCTGTGAATGACATGGGAAGGAATCACCACGACATCACCAGGTATGGAATTCTCAGTTTTATGGCATTCACCTAGCCACCTCTCTAACCCTGACTGGGTTCTGAGACGAATCACAAGTGTGTGATGTGTTGCGTAATGTTCAGGGCTTTCATAAGGTGGTTGAAAGTGATACTCCATACCCAGGTTTTCCCACCCCGCCTTGTAACTTGATAACAAAGGTGGTCTATGGAGAATTTTATTACGAGCATCGACTTTAGTCACATCAATGGCTAGGGGTTTGTTTTGTGGCATCGCTGTCCTCATGAATGCCTTGCACGTGCGCGGTGCAATCTAAGTACAAAGTATGTTAAATTTAATGAGCACCTAAGTTGCTGAAAAATCTGACAGGTACAAACAAACTCAAGGCAATTCTAGTCTTAGAGCTAGTTTGACCGTCGTGGCGGGTTTTGATATCCCGATTCTTGACCGAATCTGGATACAAAATGTATCCCATCGGCTGTTTTCCGTGGAAGACTCAATCCAGTTGGTACGCAGGCTATCAAATAGCGATGCGAGCAAGATTTGACTTAGAAAGAGATATACCTTTTGATTAAATTTGCTGCTTTGAGATCAACAAAGTTGCTTTTTCTCTGTTGCAATAAAAATATAACAGTCTTTGCTCCTAGAGGATATAGCCAAAGGTGAGAAACCGAAGGGAGTGGTTAGTACTTAGTGGTTCTTTTTGACAACTAACTACTAACAACTAACAACCAACAATCTCATAGCAATGGCAACAACAGTGTCACGAAATAGTAAACCAAAGGAGCGGTAAAAATATAACTATCCGTACGGTCTAAGATTCCTCCATGACCGGGGATCAATTGCCCCGAATCTTTTACACCTGCATCACGCTTAAGCATGGACTCAGTGAGATCGCCCAAAATACTAGCAATACCGATTAGCAAACCCAATGCCATACCAGTAAAGGGAGTTCTGGGCCAGTCGAGGTAATAAGCTACTGCCACACCGACAATAACGCTAGCGGCAACACCAAAAACTGCGCCCTCTACAGTTTTTTTGGGGCTAATTTCCGACAAAGGGGTTTTGCCGAAGAATTTGCCAATGATGTAAGCACCAATATCAGCTGCCCAAATGCAGAGGAAAGTGATTAGGGTCGCCGTTAAACCTTGAGGTACAGAATTAAAATCGGGCTTTTGGATAATATCTGACAAGTCTTTTAGCCAGTGATCACCAAGAGGTAAATAGTTGATTCCGATACTATTGAGCGCTCGCAATCGCACCCAGTAACTTGGCAAATAACCAGTATAAAATAATCCTAGGATGGAAGCGGAAATATCCGCTATCGTTGCCATTTTTGGCTGAAACAGCAGATAAAAACAAATAAAAGTGCCAGCTAAAGGCATGACAGCATCAGCTAAACTACCATCCAAAGTACAAATCACCAGCAGGACTTGGCTAACAAACATGGTCGTTTTGGCAGCAGGAGCCATGCCTTTAGCTCTAACGAGATTAAAGTACTCGTTCTGCCCTAAAAAAATAATTGCTGCAAACAAGAGGGTAAAATACCAACCGCCTAAGAGGGTTGAAAACAAAGCAAGGACGATCGCAATAATTCCACTAACAATCCGAGACCAGGGCATAAATAAAATTATGAATGATGAATGATGAATTGCGGAATGATGAAAATTCATAATTCATCATTCATAATTCATCATTCAGTTTTTAGTCTAGCTTCTCACCACTGAGGATAAAAATGGGATTAACGGCAGTAAAGGTTTGAGAAAAACCGCGCGTCTCCAAGCGGTTGATTGCCGATTGTACGACCTCGATATTTCTAGCTTGCAACTGGGCAAAGCTTTGGGAAATAGCATACAGACCTTCTAGATTAGCAGCTGTGGCAATAACTCGCCCTGATGGTAACAAATAACGCCATACTGCTTGCAAAATGTCTTGCATAGGGCGTCCTCCCTCTATGCAGACGCGATGGGGGGCAACAGTGATCTCATGCAAACACTCTGGGGCACTCCCTTGAATGACTTCGACATTGTTTACCTCAAAGCGATCGCAGTTGCGCCTGATCAGGTTGGCTACTTCTTCATCCCGTTCAACAGCGATAATCCGCCCACCTGGACACAATAACCCCGCTTCTACCGGAATTGTTCCTGTCCCCGCACCAATATCCCACAACACTGAATCGGGCAAGAGGCGCAGTTGGGCAATCAACAGCAGTCGGATTTCGCGCTTGCTTAGGGGAATTCCCGGTAAGCGATCAAACAATTCATCTGGAATACCAGGAGTAATGTAAGGCCAAAGTTGAGAGGGCATATAATCAAACAACTATAGTAAATATATCGGCTTGCCCAAGTCGGATGAGAGTCAGATAAGAAACATTCTGGCTCCTAACTCCTGATTCTGTGACTACTTCTTCGTAAATAAAATTAATAACAAAGTTTTAAAGTTATAGTCATAAGCAATCATAATGAATAGTCAAGTATTAGGTGATCGCTACGAAGTACAACAGCAGTTGGGAAAAAAAGCTGGGCGGCGGACGCTGTTAGCTCGCGATCTATTGACTAGTGAATTGGTAGTTATTAAGTTACTGTGTTTTAACAGTGACTTTGAATGGGATGATCTCAAGCTGTTTGAGCGGGAAGCTAAAACTTTAAAATCCTTATCACATCCGTCTATTCCTGGCTACCTAGACTATTTTGAGGTAAATTTATCAGCAATCAGAGGATTTGCTCTGGTACAGACCTATATTCCTGCACAAACTCTAGAGCAACACTTAAAATCTGGGCGTACTTTTACTGAAGCAGAAGTAAAACAGATAGCCCGCGCACTTTTAGAAATTCTCATCTATCTACATGGCCGACAGCCTCCCGTGATCCACCGCGATATCAAGCCTAGCAATATTTTGTTGACTAATCGCTCTGGCAATAGTGTAGGTCAGCTTTACCTGGTAGATTTTGGCTCAGTACAGACCGTCGCTGCTGGTGAAGGCGGAACAATAACTGTGGTGGGAACTTATGGCTATATGCCACCAGAGCAATTCGGTGGACGCACCGTGGTCGCTTCGGACCTCTATAGTCTAGGCGCGACATTAATTTACTTGCTGACAGGTAATCATCCAGCGGATTTACCGCAACTCGACTTTCGGATTCAATTTGAGCAGGCTACAAATCTTAGTCAAGGCTTTAGTGAGTGGTTGAAGATCCTGACAGCACCCAATTTAGAACGGCGTTTTGTTTCTACGGCTGAGGCACTGAAAGCTTTGGAACATTCCAAAGAAAGAAACATTGCTCTTGGGAACCGTGGTCAACCATTTGGGAGCAAAATCAAACTTACTCAAGATGAGCATTCTCTAGAAATTCTGCTCCCGCCCACTGGCTATCAGCCGTCAATGATCTTCGTGGTTTTGTTTGCGATCGCCTGGAATTCATTTATCTTTTTCTGGACAATGAGTGTACTGGCTGCACCCTTCCCTGCTAACGTCCCCTTTGCCTTGTTCTCACTTCCTTTTTGGGGTGCTGGCTTTCAAATGCTGTATAAGATTTTATCTCCTTTGTTTAAAAGCAGCCGATTACGCCTAGATCAAGAGCAAATTGCCTTTACTTGGGAGTTGCTGGGATGGAAATTCCATCGTGTTGCTCCAGCATCAAGACAGAATATTACTAAGTTGGTCTATTTTAAGAGAACTTTTACCACAGACGCTGATGGTAACAGAGTTGAGGTTCCACCCCAACTGCTGATTTGGGCTGGCGTGCAGAAGTATCAGCTTGGAGATACTGATAGTGTTATTTACTCTGAACCGGAACTTGAATGGCTAGCAAATGAATTGAGTCATTGGTTAGGTTTGCCGATAGCGCGAGAGTAGCCAAAAACCTAGGATTGACATTGCCCACCTATTATGATTTAAGAAAGGTTTTTTAATAGGAGAAGCTGATGTTTGGATTGGGATGGCCAGAAATAAGTGTGATTACCATAGTCGCAATTCTGATTTTTGGACCGAAAAAAATTCCGGAACTAGGAAGCGCACTGGGTAAAACCCTACGGGGTTTTAAGGAGGAACTAAAAAGTCCCACTGACGACACTCATCCGGAAGAAGAAAAATAGTAGTTAGCTGCTAATAGCTAATGGCTAATTGTTACTATTAGCAATTAGCAATTAGCAATTAACTAAAGTTTGTTAGCTACAGAGGATTTGACACCAATTTGGGAGTCTACAGTAGTTGGGGTGGTATTTTGTAGATGTAACTCCTCCTTAACGATGCCTCGCGCCCTAATTAAGTTGATAGCGCGGTTGACACTTTCTGGCAAGATGACTACCAGACTGTTATCTGGGGCAATGTCCAAGGCTTTGTTAATCGCTTCTGTTTCATTAAGAATGGTTTCATAATGGCAATTGGTATTGACTTGCTTGATGCCTTGAGTCATCAACTCAGCAGCTGAACCCCTTGGACGTCCTCGGGTGTCATCATCTTCTTTGATGACAATGTATTCAAAAATGTCTGCTGCCAGTGTGCCCAACATGACAAAGTCTTGATCGCGGCGATCGCCAGGTCCCCCGATGACGCCAATGCGCTCACCCGTAGTCCAGTTGCGGACAAAAGCGCCCAATGCTTCATAACTGGCTGGGTTGTGAGCATAATCCACCAAAGCGTGGTAGTTCCCCAAATTAAATAAATTCATCCGTCCCGGTGTTTGACTGACCGAAGCGCGAAAGGTATTCAAGCCTGCACGGATCTGCTCAATTGTCACATTTTGCACAAACGCCGCTAGACTTGCTGCTAGCGCGTTGGCAATCATAAACGGTGCACGTCCGCCCATTGTTAGGGGGATATTTTCTGCTCGTTCAATCCGGTGCGTCCAATCGCCTTTGAGTATTGACAAATAGCCATTTTCATATACTGCCGCTACTCCTCCCTTTTGAATATGGTTTCGCACCAATTCCGAGTCTGGGTTCATTGTGAAGTAAGCAATGTTAGCTTTAGTTTTCTCTGCCATTGCCGCTACTCGAGGATCGTCAGCGTTGAGTACTGCATAGCCATCGGGAAACACAGCTTCTGCTACCACACTCTTAAGATGAGCTAACTGTTCAATGGTTTCAATGTCGCCAATTCCTAGATGATCAGCGGAAATATTTAGTACCACACCTACATTAGCAGCTTCAAAGGCTAGTCCAGACCGGAGAAGACCACCACGAGCCGTTTCTAGCACGGCTACTTCCACTGTTGGGTCTTGTAGGATCAGCTGAGCGCTTTGAGGACCAGTATTATCTCCGGCTTCTACTAAGAATTCCCCGATATATGTACCGTCTGTTGTTGTATAACCAACTACTTTATTAGTCTGCTTAAAAATGTGTGCTAACAGTCGAGTGGTGGTGGTTTTGCCGTTGGTGCCCGTCACGCTCAAGATCGGAATGTGACTGGATTGTTCGTTAGGGAACAGCATATCCATTACTGCTCCCACTACGTTGCGGGGGATACCCTGGCTTGGGGCAATATGCATCCGGAATCCGGGTGCGGCGTTAACTTCTACAATCACACCATCCACTTCCCGCAAGGGGCGACTAATATCTGGTGTGACGATATCAAGTCCGGCGATATCCAAACCGATCATCTTCACGACCCGCTGTGCCAGCCAAACGTTTTCTGGGTGGATTTCGTCCGTGCGGTCTACGGCAATGCCCCCCGTACTCAAGTTTGCTGTTGCTCGCAAATAGCAAATTTCGTCCTTTGGTAGCACAGTATTGAGGGTGTACCCTTGCCTTTCCATTAGCTGGTAGCTGGTGCGGTCTAGTTCAATTTTCGTCAGAACGTTATCATGTCCATCACCGCGATTGGGGTCTAGGTTAGTTTCCTCAATCAGTTCAAAGATGCTGGATCTGCCATTGCCAACCACATGAGCTGGCACACGTTCAGCCACTGCCACTAATTTACCATCCACCACCAGTACCCGATGGTCGCGCCCGACGTAATATCGCTCAACAATGACTGACCGGGAGACTTGTCTTGCTGCATCGTATGCTGCCTCAGCTTCTTCCCTAGTTCTGATATCAATGGTGATCCCACGTCCATGATTCCCATCCAGGGGCTTGATGACGATGGGATAACCACCAACATGTTCAATGGCTTCTTCGAGATCGTCCAAAAAGTTGATTGTTGTACCCTTAGGTACTGGCACTCCGCCACTAGCTAAGATGCGTTTTGTCGCTTCTTTATCGCAAGCGAGTTCTACTCCCAAGACGCTGGTATTGTCCGTCATGGTTGCCTGCATCCGCTTTTGGTTCACACCGTAGCCCAGCTGAATCAAAAAGCGTGCCCCGAGTTGGAGCCAGGGAATACCTCTTTTTTCCGCTTCTTTGACAATTCCTTCCGTACTTGGGCCTAAAGCAGCATCACGCCATAAGTCTTTCAGGTCTTGTATGTCTTGCTCTAGTTCTGCGTTGGCATAACGACCCCGATCCACAATACTTTGACACAGCCGCACGGCAGCTCTGCCAGCATAGCGTCCCGCTTCCTCGTTGAGATACTCGAACGCTACTTGATAGACTCCTAGTGTGGTTGTTTCGCGGGTGCGACCAAAGCCCGCGTCCATTCCAGCCAATTCTTGCAGTTCTAAAGCTACGTGTTCCACGATGTGGCCCATCATAGTGCCTTCTCGTACCCGCATCAAAAAACCACCATGACAGCCAGGCGAGCAATAGTGACCCTCCAGACTAGGCAGAGCCTCAACTAATCCTTCATAAAAGCCAGGTATTTCATTCGAGGGCGTCTCGGCAAGGTTTTCTAAATCGAGGCGCATGACGATCAATTTGTGGCGTCGAATGCTCCAATAATTGGGGCCGCGTAATGTCTGGATCTTGAGGATTCTCATGGGAATAGGTAGATGGAGATTCGGAACCAATATTCTAGTTTCTTACTGAAATTGACCGCTAAACTGTTCGTAATGAACAGTTTTTTCTTCTTACATCGTATTATTCTCACTTTTTCTCCTGCTACTTAGTAAACCAGCGGTCAACCCAGTGTAACCTTAGCTACTCTATTCCGTCAGCTGGAGATGCGGTATACAGCAGGCAAAACGGTGCGCTGGTAAAGGTGGAAGCGATCGCCGTGGCTGAGGATGTGTAGCCGTAAATTATGTAGAGTCAGGGGGTCAGTAGCACCTACATGTGGCTCGTTGGTGTGAGTTACCTCTGTGGGATCAACTATCGTCACACTACCTTTACCCATAACTTGCAACCAGCCATCACGTTCAAACATGGCACAAGTATCTTCATCGATCCCAATGCCGATGCGATCCGGATGAGATGCCATGGCGCTTAGGAGCCGCACCATACGATTGCGATTGTGAAAGTGTTGATCCACAATCACCTCTGGTATCAATCCCAAACCTGTTGCCATATCCACCAGGGAACGATTGGGCGCCTCGCCACTACCACCGCCTGCTATCATATGATGACCCATTACTGCCGCTCCTGCACTAGTGCCAGCTAAGGTAAGTTGCCCTGCCCTGACACGCTGCCGGATAATTTCCATTGCTGGCGTATCTGACAGGACGCCACAGAGGCGCAATTGGTCTCCTCCTGTCAAGAATACCCCTGTACAGGCTTCTAGGGATGCTTGGATATGGGAATCTTCACACTGTTCACGTTCTCGAATATCGAGGACTTCAACCTTGTTAGCACCCATTTCTTCAAAAATGCGGATATACCGACCACCAATGATACTGGGTTCGCGGGAGGCAGAGGGGATAATTGTGATGTAGGCATTAGTAGCACCAGCACGACCAAAAAAAGTTCGTAGGATTTCGCGTCCATGAACTTTATCCTCTGCGCCTCCGATAACCAGAACGGCGGTTTTAGTTGCTTGGGGTGTCCTCATTTCCAGCGATTTAGCTTTTAACTGCTGCATTGTGTTTCTCCTGTCAACAACTTCAGGCGAATTTGACGCTCGTCTTTAGCCTGATCTTTTCTATAGCGCCTTTTTAATAGAACACCTCCCGAAGTTTGCAGCGGTTTTGGTTGCCACCACTTTAACTTCTCGCTCTTACACGCGGTAGACGCTGCTGCTAAATAGTGTCCCTTGCCGTTCCTCAAACTTAGCGCCTTGTTGTTAAGAGTCCAATTTTTCCAGCAGGGCAAAATACTGCTTGGAGAACTAAAGGTTGCCTTTAGAGTTGGGAGGTCAGCAGGTCTTGATCCGCTTTTTTTGAGGTTGGCTAGATGCATCCTGGAAGTTGTTAACTTGAACTGATTATTAATTTAAATGTAGATGTGACAACATTTAAACATAAATTAAGTAATTAGAAAAACTTTTGTAACCATATAGAAAATTTAAGAATTCCGGTACTTTGAGCGGAACTCGCTCAAGTTCATCTGTGTTTTAAACACAACATGGGCAACTTTACTGTCCAGACATTCCAACTTAAGATTAGTGTCCTCCAATACGAATTACTGTGCGCTTTGATATAGTTACGCTGTTTCCTGATTGTTTTACCTCTGTTCTGAGTTCTGGGCTCTTGGGTAAAGCCTTAGCCAAACAGATTGCTCAAGTGCATCTGGTTAATCCACGGGATTTTACCAACGATAAGCACCGGAAAGTCGATGATGAACCCTATGGTGGCGGTGTAGGAATGCTGATGAAGCCAGAACCTATATTTGCTGCTGTAGAGTCACTGCCGATTTTACCTCGAAGAGAGGTTATTTTGATGAGTCCTCAGGGTCAAACGATGAATCAACCACTGTTGCGAGATTTAGCAACGAATTATGACCAATTGGTAGTTATCTGTGGTCATTATGAAGGTGTGGATGAACGGGTACAGCATTTAGTTACCCGTGAGGTGTCTTTAGGTGATTTTATTCTGACTGGTGGAGAAATTCCAGCAATGGCTTTGCTTAATGGTGTCATGCGCCTCCTTCCTGGAACGGTGGGTAAAGCCGATTCCCTGAAAGTAGAAAGTTTTGAGGAGGGATTGTTGGACTATCCCCAGTACACCCGTCCCGCTGTTTTTCGCGGTTTGAAAGTTCCTGAAGTACTACTATCAGGTAATCACGCAGAAATTGCCAAGTGGCGTTACTTTCAACAGATCCAACGAACACGCTTACGCCGTCCCGATTTACTAACAAGCTGGGAGGAGGAGAATCTGGGGGAATAGGGAGTGGGGAGTAGGGGGATAATAATAACTCCCGACTCCTGTAAAGACGCGATATATCGCGTCTCTACAACTCCTGACAACTAACACTGTAAGGGTGATCCTGCCGTTCGCCCCTACTAACAACTAACAACTAACAAAAAAAATGAACATTCGCATTGGTAACGGCTACGATATCCATCGACTGGTGAGCGATCGCCCCTTAATTTTAGGCGGAGTTAACATTCCCCACTCCTTAGGTTTGTTGGGACACAGTGACGCTGACGTTCTCACACACGCGATTATGGATGCTTTACTGGGGGCGCTTTCGTTGGGGGATATTGGACATTATTTTCCTCCCAGTGATCCCCAATGGGCAGGGGCAGATAGTTTAGTGCTATTGAGTAAAGTACATCAACTCATTCGGGATCAAGGTTGGCAGGTGGGCAATATTGACTCGGTGGTAGTAGCAGAACGTCCGAAATTAAAACCACATATTGAGAAGATGCGCGACAAGTTAGCAGGAGTTTTGCAATTACAACCGAATCAAGTTGCCATCAAAGCTACCACAAATGAAAAATTAGGTCCTGTTGGACGAGAAGAAGGTATTTGTGCTTATGCTGTGGTTTTGTTAGTGGCTTCAGAGTAACTAGGACTTACGCAAAAAATGCCAGAAAATTTATTTAGCAAACCGCAGAGGCACAGAGAACACAGAGAGAAAAGAGTAAATGTGTAGGGTGCGTTAACGTAGTGTAACGTACCATCTTCAAGCGATTCCTTAGTGGATGCTAGGGGGCACTGCAAAGTATTGTAATTAGTGATATGCCTGAATATTATGCGCTCTTAGGGCACCCTACAGTTTAAAACTAGGATGTAAATCAATGGTTGACAGCAGCAGACAAACCGTAACTTGGTGGGAAGTTAGAGCCATGCAAGCTACAAACCTAGAAGATATAGACCGTCCTGATTTTGTAGCTTTAGACAAAGATGGGCAAGTTGTTCTCATAGCTGAAGTCAAAGGTTTTCCCTACAACTTTCAAGAAAAAAAAGCTAAAGAGTATGCGATACTTCGGCTTGTTGACTACTTACAAGCTGCTAAGATCCTGATTCCTTTTGCCATGCTTGTTGACGTGGAAAACATTCGGATTTTAAAATGGGACGGCAACAATTTATCAGAACCTATTATCTGCTTTGATACTGCCGATGTTTTGAGTCATTACGAGCCAAAATTCAGCAACAAACAGGTATTTTCTCTCTACCTTAGAGGATTGACAGAAGCTTGGATAAGTGATTTAGCTCGTCATTGGAAGTTGGAAACACCACCCTTCTCAAAAGAGATGACAGAAATCGGGTTGTTGCAGTTATTAGAAGAAGGAACTACTGAGTTTTAGGTAGCATAGGTGGTGATACTTTACGTAGAAACTAATTTCTTGATGGGCATTGCTAAGGGGCAAGATTCTCAAGCAGAAGATTTACTACAAAATATACCTCCATCGCTACGCTTAGCAATGCCAAGCATTTTTTTTGTAGAAGCTTTGACGACATTGGAGCAAGAGGAAAAATATAACCAAGACTTTCTCCAGAAGTTAGACATCCAAATTCACGAGGCAGAACGAGATAAAAATTCACAAATCGCCGAATTACTGGTTAGCCTGTTGAGACAATCAAAGGTTGGCTTTTTTGAGCAGAAAAATGACATTAAACGACGTTTTTATGCAGCATTTCACCTACTTGCTAGCAAAGCAGAAATGACTACATTAAATACTGATATTCTTCAAGAAAGTTTAAATAGAACTATCCTAGAAAAACACATTATAGACAAATTAATTTTGGAGTTTATAGTTCACCATGCACGCTTGCATCCTAATGAAATAAAGGTATTTTTAAGTAGCAATTCCAAAGAATTCGGGAAGCGAGAAGTTACAGATGTTCTACAGGATACTGATATTCTGTATTTCAACAAGACCCAAAACTTTCTCGGTTGGCTACAGTCTCAGTCAAGCTGAATTTACTGGTCAGATATTGCAATTATGAAATATAACTTTATTTTTCCTGTTATTTGGCGTACATGGTTGCTAGTATTGCAGGCGTTGTTTAGTGCCATTACTGTAGTATCTTGCAATCTGGCACAATTCAAAACCCAAGCAGCATCGGTATCCCAATTAGTTGTTAGTACATTAAGCGATCTGAAAACCTTTAACTACGCCCTAAATAGTGAGTCTCCCAATGTTTTTAGCTTCATTTACGAGGGGCTAGTTTCTGAAAATGGAGTGACAGGAGAACTTGAGCCAGCCCTAGCAGAATCTTGGCAAATCTCGCCTAACAACCAGCGAAGTGTCTTTACTCTGATGGTCAACCAGTGACAGCAGATGATGTAGTTTTTAGCTAAAATTAAAAATTAAAAAAATAACATAGAATTTATGAATTCTGGCATTTTTACAAAAATTGGGCGACGTAGTTGGATTTTTGCTTTACTGGCTTTTTGGGTAATCCTTGCCCTCAATGGCTGTAATCTTAGTCAGTGGAAAACCGCAGCCGCTCAAGTTCCCCAATTAGTTGTTACCAATGGAGTAAACCCGAAAACCTTTAACTACGCTCTCAGCCAAGAGACTCCCAATATTTTTGGTTTCACTTACGATACATTAGTTACTGTCAACGGAGTTACTAAGAAAATTGAGCCTGCTTTGGCTGAATCGTGGGAACTCTCTGAAGATAAGCTGCGGTTTGTCTTTAGCTTGCGAGAAGGATTGAAGTGGTCGGATGGCTTGCCATTAACAGCAGATGATGTCGTTTTCTCCTTCAATGACATCTACATGAACAAGCGCATTCCCAACTACTATCAAGATAATCTCCACATCGGTGTGAGCAAAGCTTTTCCTAAAGTCCGGAAACTCGACAGCCGCAGAGTAGAATTTATTCTGCCAGAACCATTTGTGCCCTTTTTAGGATTAGTTGCAGCAGCAACAGCAATCCTACCAGAACACGCCTTACGTAACGCCGTGGAAACCAATCGATCAGACGGCAGACCACTGTTTCTCTCCACTTGGGGAACAGACACAGATCCCAAGAAAATTATTGTTAATGGACCTTATACAATCGAGAGCTATGCAAGCAGTGAACGCTTGGTATTTCGGCGCAACCCTTACTACTGGCGTAAAGATGCACAAGGCAACCCACAGCCGTATATTGAGCGTGTTATCTGGCAAATCGTGGAATCGACTGACAATACAGCTTTGCTCCAGTTTCGCTCTGGAGGGTTAGATTTACTAGAAATTGGTCCGGCAACTTTTCAATTACTTAAACATGAAGAAAAGCGGGGTAACTTTACCATCCAAAATGCCGGACCTAACTCTGGTACAAGTTTTATTTCTTTCAATCTTAACAAAGGTCGTCGCCACAGCAAGCCTCTTGTCGATCCGATTAAGTCTCGCTGGTTTAACAACGTTGCTTTTAGACAGGCAGTAGCCTACGCTATTGATCGCCAAACTATAATAAATAACGACTTGCGCGGATTGGGCGAAACTCAAAACTCACCAGTTTTTGTCCCCAGTCCCTACTATCTATCTCCCAAAGAAGGTCTAAAAACCTATGACTACAATCCAGAAAAAGCTAAGCAAATCTTACTAGGAGCAGGATTCAAATACGATAACAAAGGTCGGCTACTAGATGCAGATGGAAATCAAGTGCGCTTCACAATGTTATCGCCTGCTAGTAATAGACCCTCAGTCCCACCCCAGATCAAACAGAGTCTCAGCAAGATAGGTATGACAGTTGATTTGCATTATGTTGACTCCAATGTCATTGGAGAAGAAATCACTAACAGCCTTGATTGGGAATGTTATTTGGGAGCTATGGCCGGCAATATTGATCCACATGATGGCTACAATGTCTGGGCTGTAGAGGGTAGCTTCCACGTCTTCAATCAGAAACCCGCAAAAGGACAACCACCTATAGAGGGATGGGAATATGCTGATTGGGAAAAGAAAATTGAGGATCTTTTCATTCAAGGCGCAAGAGAGTTCGACGAGACGAAGCGCAAAGCCATTTATGCAGAAACGCAACGTCTCGCCCAAGAATACCTGCCTTTTATTCATCTGGTAAATTCTCTGGCTTTAGTAGCTGTGCGCAATACCATTCAAGGCGTAAAGTACACCTCAATTTTCCCTTCCCCTGGAGGATACATTTGGAATATATATGAACTCAAAGATACAAAAGATAAAATAACCCCTCCCCGGAAGTAGGGAGGGTTTTGTGCGGAAATTATGGGTCAATACGCTTGCTGTTAGTAGCGTTCAGTCATCGAATATCTCCCCTAGCCCCCTTTTAAAGGGGGGCTAGGGGAGATCAAGCCTTAACTGAACCATATTGAATTATGCTTAGTTAAGCGGACATGATATCAATTAATTTTTACTAAAGCTTGTAGAAAACTATCCTCTGAAAACACACTATAAATAAATGAATTTTGGAGTGCATAGTTCACCACACACGTTTACATGTTCATGAAATAAAGATATTTTACAGAGTTTATGAATTCTGGCATTGTTATAAAAATTTTTCGACGTAGTTGGATTTTTGCTTTACTGGCTTTTTGGGTGGCGATCGCCCTCTATGGCTGTAATCCCAGTCAGTTTAAAACCAAAGCTGCTCAAGTACCCGAATTAGTTCTCCCTACGCCTAGTGGACCTTCAACTTTTAACTTGACACAGAATCAGTCAGCCTACAGCGTTTTTGGCTATCTCTTTGATGGATTAATTACAGAAAATGGCTTGACTGGAAATGTCGAGCCTGCGCTCGCTGAGTCCTGGGAAATCTCGCCAGATAAGAAACAGATTGTTTTTACCCTAAAAGATGGGCTGAAATGGTCAGATGGTAAACCACTAACTATCGATGATGTACTCTTTAGCTATCAGGATGTCTATTTCAATGAAAAGATCCCTACCGATATCAGAGATGGTCTGCGAATTGGCACTAATCGCGCTCTCCCAACGGTAAAAAAACTTGATCAGCGGCGGGTTGAATTTACTGTACCGGAACCCTTTGCCCCGTTTTTGAGATTCGTAGGAGAACTATCAATTTTGCCGGCCCATGCTTTGCAGGAGTCAGTTCACACCAACGATGCCAATGGCAATCCCAAGTTTATCTCGACTTGGGGAACTGATACCGATCCGAGAAAAATTATCAGCAACGGTCCTTACGCCATGGAAAGCTATACTCCTAGTCAGCGAGTTATATTTCGACGCAACCCATACTATTGGCGTAAGGATGCTAAGGGAAATCAACAGCCTTATATTCAGCGTATTGTTTTAGAAATTATTGAAAGCACCGACAATCAAATCATAAGTTTTCGCTCTGGGCAACTGGATGATCTGGATGTGAAGTCTGAGATGTTTCCTTTACTGAAGCGAGAGGAAAAGCGAGGAAAATTCAAAGTCTACAATGGAGGACCAGAGTCTACCACAACTTTTGTTACTTTCAATCTCAATAAAGCTCTTCATTCTAACGATCAACCTCTGGTAAACCCGATAAAGTCTCGCTGGTTTAATACTTTGGCTTTCAGGCAAGCAGTTGCATATGCTATTGATCGCGAGACAATGAAAATCAATTTATTTCGAGGCGTGGGTGAATTACAAAATTCACCTATTTTTCTCAAAAACCCCTACTACCTTTCTCCCGCAAACGGGTTAAAGGTCTACAACTACAATCCAGAGAAAGCTAAACAACTGCTCTTGGGAGCAGGTTTCAAATACAATTCCAAAGGACAATTGCTTGATGCTGAAGGCAACCAAGTGCGATTTGCCATGCTAGTTAAAGCAGAGGAAGGAGCTAGAGTAGCTATGGCAGTCCAAGTCAAACAAAATTTAGCTAAAATTGGGATTCAAGCTGATGTACAAGCTCTAGCCTTCAACACTGTTTTAGAAAAGCTGAAAAATAGGGATTGGGAGTGTTACGTTGGTAAGTTTGGTGGTGGCGGAGTTGAACCTCACGCTGGCTCAAACATCTGGTTTAGTACAGGAGGGTCACACGAATTCAACCAAGGTCCGCAACCGGGAGAACCCCCGATCAAAGACTGGGTAGTTTCTGACTGGGAAAAGGAAATTGACCGTCTTTTTATTGAAGGGGCGCGGGAATTAAATGAAACTAAGCGCAAGGTGATCTATGACAAGTTTCAGCAAATTGCCCAAGAACAGTTACCATTCATTCATTTGGTAAATCCACTTTCATTTGAAGCTGTACGCGATCGCGTTCAAGGTGTTAAGTTTTCTACACTTGCAGGTAGCGCCTTCTGGAACCTTTATGAACTGACACTCAAGAATTAGTCATTTGATTCATTTGGTGAATGACGCTGCTTTAATGGCTGTGCGCGATCGCGTCCAAGGACTGAAATATTCTGGCTTGCCAAATTGGGGATTATGGAACATCCAAGAAATTAATATCTTAGAACACTAAG
>CAZZXJ010000040.1:0-19947 GCA_964657905.1 uncultured Stigonema sp. | reverse complement strand
CGGCAGCGCACTATGCAGTACCCAAAATGCCACAGGGGAGTGTTATTATCTTCTGCTCTGGAATAGCTGCCTCCATCGGACTGCCCTACTATAGCGCGGGTTCTGCCCTTTGTGGTGCTGTTAACTCAATGACACGTGCCCTTGCGGTTGAGCTAGCTCCTAGAGGCATCCGCGTGAATGCTATCTCACCGGGATTAATCGAAGGCACAAACATCCAATCTAATTTGTCAAAGGAACAGGTGGAAAATCTTGCTTCCTCAGCAACAGCCAGAATTCCGCTTAAGCGTGCAGGTAACAGTAATGAGGTGGCAGATGCAGCCTTTTTCCTGGCCACGTGCGGCTATGTGACAGGGCAAATTATTGAGGTTGATGGCGGGTGGACAGCGTCTTAGAGGAAAAGGAGATAGGGCATTTCCTCCCTTGGTTATGACAGATCTAGTTTATACGAAGCCTGATAGCTCAAGCACCTCCAACTAAATGGACTGTAAGAAATAGTGAATTTATTGGTGAAGTGATGGTTAAACTATCACTATCGGGTGCGCGGAGATACTGTATTTTTCATTTGAATTAGCCCGAAGAAGGCACAAGTAATTCTAAAACTGTCTTGAGAGAAAACTCATGGTCATTACACAAAGACGTAAACTTGGACGTTCGGGACTAGAAGTATCACCACTATGTTTTGGTGGCAACGTCTTTGGCTGGACAATTGATGAAAGTACTTCATTTGATATTTTAGATAATTTTATAGCGGCTGGAGGTAATTTTATTGACACAGAAAAATGTCTATTGCAAGTGGTTTGGTGGAAATCAAGGTGGAGAGTCTGAGACAATTTTAGGAAAATGGCTCATTTCTCGTGGTCATCGTGACCAAGTGGTGATTGCAACTAAGGTTGGCAACGACATGGGTGTTAAAGGCAAAGGGCTTTCTCGCCAACACATCCAACAAGCTGTTGAAGACTCATTACAAAGGTTACAAACTGATTATATTGATCTATATCTTTCCCATATCGATGATGAAAGTACTCCACTGGAAGAAACTCTTGAAACCTACGCAGAATTGATTCGTCAGGGAAAAGTACGTGCGATTGGTGCTTCAAACTATAGTGCACACCGTCTGCTACAGGCATTAGAAATCAGTCGTCAGTATAGCTATCCTCGCTACGATTGCCTTCAGCCCCGTTATAACTTGTATGACCGAGATGGTTATGAGCAGGATTTACAACAAGTTTGCCTTGAACACTTAATTGGTGTATTTAGCTATTCTTCTCTGTGTAGTGGCTTTCTCTCTGGGAAATATCGCTCAGAAAAAGATTTGTCTATTAGTCTGCGTGGTACTTCTGTAAAAAGATATTTAAATCCTCGTGGTTTGAGAATTCTAAAGGCAATTGATCGGGTGGCAAAGACTTATAATTCTACTCCCACCCAAGTTTCTCTGGCGTGGCTCATTGCTAATCCGACCATTACTGCTCCCATTGTTAGTGCAACAAAGGTTGAGCAGATCAACGATATCATCAAAGCTGTCAATCTTAAGCTCGACCAAGATGCTATTGACCTTCTCGATCAAGCCAGTTCCTCAAACACCTAGTACTGCAAGGCGTTCGTCAAAAGTCACTCATGTTTATATATCAAAGCTTGTGCGTGTTTGAAATGGTAGCTTTATTTACGCCCCGCTGTACTAGTACCGCTTCGCGGAATTAAAAATTAAAAATTAAAAAGCTTGAAATACAAGGGTTTTGGCTGTTTGAGATGGTAGCGTTATTTCCGCCGTCATGTACTAGTACTGCATTTTCAGTACAAAGATAAATATATTCGCCATCTGGAATACACAGACTGCTTACTTGGCAATACTTCCCCGGATCATTCGAGACAGTTCTATTTTTCTCTTACCCAGTCGTGACAAATCTGGGATATAATGACTAGACGCCACTGTTATCCTAGGGGCTAATTCTCAAGATCGTTTGGGAATCATCAGCCTTCTTGAAGCTGATTAAGTTAACTAAGTAGGAGAGAGAATGACCCAAATAATTACGGGCGAAAATGAAGGAATTGAGTCAGCCCTACGTCGATTTAAACGAGAAGTTTCTAAGGCGGGGATTTTTCCCGATATGAAGAAACATCGTCACTTTGAAACTCCTTTGGAGAAACACAAGCGTAAAGCTAAAGACGTTGCCAAGTCTAAGCGGTATAGGAGACGTTCCTCTCGTCAGAGTACTTAACATCTCTGCTCATCTGGTGCTTTTTACAAGGACAGCCGACTTTGATTCAAAGCTACCTGAATCTGAGGATATGTCTCTTCATCATATCCCGATCACTATTGGGTAAGGCTCCTTTGTTTGTAGTTGCGCTGTCTTCGCTTAGCGCAACTACGAACCCATGGAAACAATCTTGACAGACTACTACCGATGCGCGTTCGTCACTCATTCAAAAGCTTTATATATCAATGATTGTGCCTGTTTGAAATGGTTGCTTTATTTACCGAAGAAGAATACATCCGCTACTGAGCCAGAATTCAGTTGGGTATTCTGTACGACTGCTGAAGCAGCGCGCTATCGTCAGTGCGGTCTTGGGGTCTCCCCAAGTAGAGCAACTGACGTTAGCGAAGCGGTAGCGAGGGCATCACCCTTACGGGTGATGCCCTCGCTACCCCCATGAGCGACTCCTGAACCCGTTCGCGTAGCGTCTCCGACAGGAGAAGGGTGGATGAATCTTGGTCTAGAGCAAGCGGATTTATCTGTGGAGACAAAGAAACAAAATTCTTTATTGAAAACATGGGGTTATTCTGGCTCCTGACGACTGACGTCACGTCTCCTTTTCATGCCGCGCTGCACTACTACTTTCTTAATTGCTCCATTGGTTGAGGACTTGTTTGGGCAATTTTTGCTTTACGCTTAGGAGAATGTAAGCGTTTGTTGATGCGTGCGCGCGCCGTCCCGATGACGATATACAAAACAGGTACCACAAACAAACTTAATAACGTGGAGACAATCATCCCCCCACACACGGCTGTACCCAAAGACTGACGACCTACTGACCCTGCACCAGTTGCTGTTACCATGGGCAGGAGTCCCAAAATAAAAGCCAGGGAGGTCATGAGAATAGGACGCAAGCGGGATTGTGCAGATTCCATTGCGGCTTTTGTAATTGACAGTCCTTTTTCCTGTAGTTGATTAGCAAATTCCACAATCAAAATGGCGTTTTTGCTGGCGAGTCCAATCAGCATTACTAAACCAATCTGGCAGTAAACATCATCAGATAATCCTCGCAACGACTGCGCTGACAATGCTCCTAAAATCGCTAGAGGTACAGACAACAGAATAATAATCGGGTCTATATAGTTCTCATATTGTGCCGCTAGCACCAGAAACACAAACACAATACCGAGTCCAAAAATCACTGGGGCTAGACTGCCAGATCCTAACTCTTCTAGAGAAATACCGGACCATTCAAAGCCCATATTTCGGGGTAACACCTCAGCCGATAGCTTTTCCATTGCCTGAATCGCTTGTCCAGAACTGAAACCCGGAGCCGCCACGCCATTGATTTCGATGGAGCGAAACAGGTTAAAGTGATTGATAGTTTGCGCTCCGATCTTCGGAGTCACCTTGACTAAATTGCTCAGAGGAATCATCTGCCCAGTTTTCGAGCGCACTTGCAACTTTTCAATATCTTGAGGATTGGAGCGGAACTGCTTATCTGCTTGGACATACACCCGATAAGTGCGTTCAAACAAGTTGAAGTCGTTCACATATTTTGACCCGAGGAAAATTTGCAGGGTGTTGAAGATGTCGTCGAGGGGAATTTGCAAGGCTTGAGCGCGTTGACGGTTTACATCGATACGTAACTGCGGCATATCTGCCGTAAATGTACTGAAAACTCCCTTTAACTGTGGTAGCTTATTAGCACGAGCCAGCAAATTATTCTTGACTTGCACAAGTGTATCTATACCGTTGCTACCGCGATCCTGCAATTTATATTGAAAACCACCAACACTGCCCAAACCCTGAATTGTTGGGGGATTTATCGAAATCACTGCGGCATCTGAGATCTGCGAGAGTGGTTTGCTGACTTGGCTAATTAATGCTGTGGCGGCTTGTTCTGCTCTCTGACGCTCACCCCAAGGCTTAAGGGGGGCAAAAATTAGACCATTGTTAGCATTGTTACCATTATTACCGAAGCCTCCTAGAGCAAAAGTACCAGCAACATCGCGGAGTTTCAGGAGTTCTTTTTCTGCCTGAGCGATGACTTTGCGGGTATAGTTGACCGAAGAGCCGGCGGGTCCCTGAATAATGTTGATGAAATAGCCTTGGTCCTCCTCTGGTAGAAAGGCGGTGGGAACCTGTAAATAAAGCCAGCCTGTGAAACCCAAGGAGACAATAAACAGTAGTAGTACAATGCCTTTGAAGCGGTTAATCCAGTTCAGCGAAAGCGAGTACGTTTTGCGAGTCCAGTCAATCGACCGATTCACTGGGGTAAAAAACCAGTTGTGCTGTTCTATACCTTCTTGGAGCAGCAGGGCGGAAAGCGCTGGCGTCAAGGTGAGGGCGTTGAAGACAGACAAGGCGATAGAAAAAGCGATGGTCAAAGCAAATTGTTTATAAAGTTGTCCTGCTGTTCCTGGGAAGAAGGCGACGGGGACAAATACCGCCATCAGCACCAGGGAAGTGGCAATAACTGCACCTGTTACCTCACGCATTGCCAGAGAAGCCGCTTTTCGGGCTGAGATTTTCTGCTCCTCCATCAAGCGAGCAACGTTTTCGATCACGATAATGGCGTCATCAACCACTAGTCCTGTTGCCAGTGTAATCCCAAACAAAGAGAGAGAATTGAGCGAGAACCCAAACGCCTTCATGGCTGCAAAGGTTCCAATCAGGGAAACGGGAATGGTGATGGCGGGAATCAGGGTAGCACGCCAGTCTTGTAAAAAGATGAAGATCACCAAAACCACAAGAGCGATCGCCTCATAGAGTGTCTTCACCACTTCCTTTTGGGACTCTTCCACAAACAGCGTCGGGTCGTAGGGAATTTCATATTTCACTCCTGGTGGAAAGTCCTTTGAGAGTAGCTTCATTTCCGCTTTAATAGCTTTAGCGACACTTAAAGCATTGCTACCAGGTAGTTGATCAATTCGCATCCCGAAGGCGGCGTTACCGTCATAGCGAGAGAACGTGCCATAACTTTCTGCACCCAGTTCTGCCCGTCCCACATCTTTGAGTTTGACTAGGGATCCATCCGCCCCTGTTTTCAGCACAATCTCTTCAAATTCTGAAGGTTCTATGAGTCTACCGATGGCAAGTAAGTCCATTTGATACATTTGGTCATCGTCTGTCGGCGGTTGACCAATTTGACCAGACCCCACCTGTATGTTCTGTTGCTCAAGTGCACTCACCACATCTTGGGCGGTGAGGTTACGACTGGCAAGCCGCGTCGGATCAATCCACAAACGCATGGAATATTTGCGTTCACCAAAAGGTTGAATATTGCCCACACCCTTGATTCGCTTCAAGGCATCGAGTACATACAGATCAGTGTAGTTACTGAGAAATAAGTTATTATACTTATTTCCCTCACTGAAAATAGCCATTCCCAAAACCGCGCTGCTGGACTGCTTCCGCACGCTTACTCCCGTTCGCTTAACATCATCAGGTAGCTGCGGTTCGGCAAGGGTGACGCGATTTTGCACATCGACTACGGCAGCATCTTTGTTTCTTCCCTGCTCAAAGGTAACGGTAATTGTGCTGCCACCATCGTTACTGCTGATCGAATCCATGTATTTCATGTCTTCGACCCCATTGATTTGCCGTTCTAGAATACTGGTCACAGTTTTTTCGACAACGTCCGCACTGGCTCCTTGGTAGTTAGCCGTGACCGCGACTTGCACTGGGCTAATATCTGGATACTGCTCAACAGGTAGTGTCGGTAGGCTGACTAGCCCCACCAGCAAGATGACCAGCGAACAAACACTTGCAAAGACTGGTCGTTTGATAAAGAAATCGACAAACATAAGTTAGTAGCAGCTAAACGCTAAAATCTAAGGTCTTTCATCAACTTCAAGCGGAAATATCATGAACCTTTTACTAAGTATTTCTATCTTTCGATATTATCGAATAATAAGGCTCTAGAAACCCGGTTTCTTTCTAAGTTATTGACTTCACGACTCCTCCATCTACACGCAACGCCGCACCATTAGTGGCTGCGGAGAGGGGACTGCACACGTAAACTACCATTGCTGCTACTTCCTCAGGGGTAGCAAAACGCTTGAGCAGTGAGGTTGGGCGCACCGACTGGAAAAATTCTGTTTCCACTTGTGCTGCATCGATATTGCGTTCCTTTGCCATTTGTTGGATAAACTCTTCAACACCCTCTGATCGCGTAGGTCCTGGTAGCACGGAGTTCACAGTTACGCCAGTACCAGCAGTCATCTCGGCTAAACCTCGTGCGATCGCCAGTTGAGCCGTCTTAGTCATTCCATAGTGAATCATTTCTACAGGAATTTGAACTCCAGACTCGCTGGAGATAAAAATTATCCGTCCCCAGTTTTGCTCTATCATGCTCGGTAGATACTGGCGACTCAAACGCACACCACTGAGGACGTTGGTTTCAAAAATCAATAGCCAGTCTTCATCAGAAATTTCTGAGAACACCTTCGGCTCATAAAAGCCTAAGTTGTTCACTAAAATATCGACTGACGGAACCTTGCTAAATAGCTGTTGTGTTCCTTCACGGGTACTCAAATCAGCGACTATCCCCGAAATTTTTGCTTGAGGATGGTTTTTTTGAATCTTCTCAATGGCATGTGCAAGTCCTTGTTCAGAACGACTATTGATGATCACAGATGCTCCTTCTTGAGCCAGAGACTGAGCAATCGCAAATCCAATACCTGCGCCTGAACCGCTCACTAACACTGACTTATCGGATAACTTTAAATCCATGGCGATCGCTTCCTCTATTTAAATGACAAAAGTTGGGGTGTTGAGCAATGGCTAATTGCTAATAGCTAATTGTCAATTGTTACCAGTCTTCCATTAGCAATCAACAATCAACAACTAACAATTCCCCTAATCAATAGCTACCTGCTAGCTTGTAGCTGACCAAAACGGATAATCGGTGTATCCCTTTTCTCCACCACCATAAAATGTTGTTGGGTCTGCCTGATTTAGTGGTGCATTGAGAGCAAAGCGTTGAGGTAAGTCTGGATTCGCTATAAATAGGGTACCAAAGGAAACTAAGTCTGCTTCTTTGTTTGCCAAAACTGCATCGCCTCTGTCACGGGTATAACTGCCATTTACCATCAATGTACCTTTGTAACGCTGGCGTAAATAACTTGTTGGAACCACTGTCCCACCATGCCTGATGTCGGCTTGTATCGCCTCAAAGATATGCACATAGGCTAAATCAAACTGGTTCAACGCAACAGCAGCATAACCAAAAGTTTCTAACGGATTGGAGTCACGCATATCGTTAAATGTCCCGCTGGGAGAAAAGCGTACCCCTACCCGTTTTGCACCCCACACACTAGTTACTGCCTCCGTGATCTCCAGCAGCAGTCGGGCACGATTCTCAATAGAACCCCCATACTTATCTGTGCGCTGATTAGTGCCATCTCGGAGAAATTGGTCAATTAAATAGCCATTTGCACCATGAATCTCTACCCCATCAAACCCAGCAGCTAGGGCATTTTCTGCCCCAAGACGGAACTGTTCCACAATTGTTGGAATTTCCTCTGTCAGCAGTGCACGTGGAGTCACAAAAGGTTTCATCCCCTCATAAGTCATAGCTTCTCCTTTGGGTGTAATGGCACTTGGTGCCACTGGTATTGCCCCATCCGGTTGCAAATCAGGGTGTGAAATGCGTCCTACATGCCACAATTGCAGGAAAATTCTTCCTTCCTGCTGATGTACCGCATCCGTGACTAACTTCCAACCCTCTACCTGTTCTGGTGAATGAATCCCTGGTGTATTGGGATATCCGAGTCCTTGCGGTGAAACCTGACTCGCTTCTGAGATAATCAGTCCGGCGGAAGCGCGTTGGGCATAGTAAGTAGCGTTAAGCTGCTGTGGAACATTTCCTTGAAGAGCCCGATTGCGAGTTAAAGGAGCCATGACCATACGGTTGACTAATGTGAGGTCCCCTAACTGATAGGGAGAGAGTAAATTAATTTTAGTATTCATCGTAGTTTGAACCTCTATTAATTAAGTCGTGAGCATACCTATCCTAATGGGAACTTTTCTCTGATTCGTGGTATCATAGTTAATAGTGGTCTCATCCTCGGTTCTGTTCGCTCTCGTTAAATATTGCTTGATAAATAGACGGTTACAAGACAGGTAAATCCGAAGATGAGACTGTACGATCCCAGTCGCACAACACTTACTATGACTGAGGGATGACCTCAAGAATCGCAGACTATACCGCCCGGTTAGTCTGAAAGTATGTTAAATATACTGCGCTAAAGTTTTAGCCAATGTGGTTTTTGGTACTGCACCCACAACGATATCGACTTGCCGACCACCCTTAAACACCATGAGTGTGGGAATGCTACGAATCCCATAATGGCTAGCAACAGTGGGATTTTGATCTGTATTCAACTTCACTACTTTCACCTGTCCGATGTATTCTGTAGCAACTTCATCGACTACGGGAGCTACCATGCGACAAGGACCACACCAAGGTGCCCAAAAGTCAACTAACACGGGAACTCCACTTTCTAGGACTTCTTGCTTGAACGTGGCATCTGTCACATTTGTAATGGATGACATACTCGCCCTCCCATAATATATGTTCGTTTGTTCGTTTTTATCGAATAATTAAAATATAATCGATTTAATGAGATAATGCAAGTATGAGATTCCTCTATCACCCAGACCGAAAACACATATCTTTGGCAGGAGTGCTGTACGCGTTGGGCGACCCCGTGCGGCTAGAGATTGTGCGTCTGCTGGCAACCAAAGGGGAACACAGCTGTGCCGAGTTCGACTTTGCGATCGCCAAGTCCACCATGTCAAATCATTTCAAGATTTTGCGAGAGTCAGGCGTACTCTTGACTCGTAAAGAAGGGACACTGCACATTAATACATTGCGGCGAGAGGATTTAGAGGCGCTGTTTCCAGGGTTGCTAGATGCTGTATTACGATCAGCTCAACCTTTGGCAATTTGCTCACCAACCTATAAAGAAACGAGAGCATCCCAATGAGCACAAATCACCTTTAGACTGGAAATCAGGAGCTAAACCAACAAAGCCACAAACAGATCCAGGCTAATTTAAACTCATCCCACCCCGCCACGTGGGCATGGGGTGCGTTTCCTATACCCTATGCCCGAAACGGCAGTCCTAGATTCCTCCCACCCCTACAATTTGTGTGTAAGGTGACGTTTTATGGTGAGGCGCTCGTGCCTCGCTAACGCCAGTCCTAGGGGACTGGCTCACCCTCATTCTCAAGAGCGGAGACGCTGCGCGAACAGGGCGGGACTCACCGCCTGCGCGGACTCAAGGAATTTGAAACCCACGGATGTGGGTTTTGTCTGTATAGCCGCGAATTCCATTCGCTAGGGCTAGTACCGCAAGGCGTTCGTCAAAAGTCACTCATTCAAAAGTCACTCATGTTTATATATCAAAGCTTGTGCGTGTTTGAAATGGTAGGTTTATTTACGCCGTCCTGCACTAGGGATATTTTTACAAAAGTGAGATGCACCCGCAACGTCCGCGTTGTGAGTCCACCCATAGCTGTTTTGACTAATCATTCAAGTAACTGCAATATTTTTTATTTTTTAGGTAAAAACCTATACTATTAGCTACTAAATAAGTAAGCGCAAATAAACATAACTATTAAATTGGGTAAATGGTAGGTTTTCTTACCCCTACCCTTTACGCAACTTTACATGTATCATTTTAATAACACTGACCTACTTAATATTTTTATTCCTTCTAGCGTAAATCTTAGCTACATTAACTAATATTTTTACTCAGTAATTTCAACAACAATATCCCTAGAGGTATTATCTATATAGTGATGAGAGTACTAGATTCAAGGGATTTAAAAACCAAAGCAACACTTTTAGAACACATCCACTTTTTTACCTTTGTATTCCATTAAATTATTACAAAACAATTTATCGTTTTAGTTATAAAAAACATTTCCTAAAGGTAAAAATAGCAACTAGATTCAAGTCATTTACGGAACAATGGAGGAGTTAGAGTAAAGATTTCCTTGACATGAATACCTAGAATACAGTGAATATGTAGCACTATTAGTTGATAAATAGCGTTATAGGGTACTGACTGGAAAAATGAAGTGTATGCTCGTAATCCAGGAACAGTAACAGAAGTAGCAATAATCCAGATAGGCGTTTTCTAGATAAACGCCTGATTCTTTACCTAGGGGTACTTTAAATCATCGAATCTGGGGTTTGATTTATTTCTGCAAATACACTGATAGACTAATTTCAGGTTCTGATAGATTTCCGCAAATACACTGATACGTTAATTTTTGGTTCTGATACAATCTGCACATATGCAGTTTATTAGGGTGCATTTATGGTGGTTAGTCTGGAGAAGGGGAAAGAGGTAGCTATCAAGTCTAAGCAGACCTCTAACATTGAATTAAGTGCTTATTGTTAGCAGATTTTCATGGAGATAAGATGCTTCGACGAAAAACTTCTAATAAACCGAAAAACCCGTGAACAACAACTTAATTTCATCTTTGGCGTTGCATGTTGTGCTTTTGGGAAGGTGCTAAATGCTTAAAGTATTGATTGAAGATATCTCTAATGTCCCGAAAAGGGAAGAAAAAAATGCCTTGCCTGCAACAGATGAGGATTTGATAGCTTTAGCCGAAAAATTTTCTGGCTTTGAAATTCCCTTTGGGGTTTTCTTGCAAGCTATAGCTATCGCTGCTTACGACACTGCATCTGCTTATCGTTACGCCGATAACTACCTCAATTACGTCCAGAATGCGCATAAGAGAAAAAATCGTCGGCATCGGAAGCAGCGAGATCCATCAAAAAGCCTCTCTTTACTGCAACCTGAACAAAGTTAGGTTGTAGGTGAATGCTGGACAATTACGAAACGTCCGGCAACTAATTTACAGCTATTTTCCAGTAAATAGACCACATTGTAGGGCACGCAGGGCTATTTCATTTTAAGAGTGCAACTCACTCGCCTAGGAATAAATTACGCACGGCTAATAGCTGAAGTCGGCGCCATCCGACTAGAACTTTGTTGAACTCAAGTCCGTTGAAACGGACTTGAGTTTTCAGCCACGACTAGATTTGAATGCTCTTGGTTAGAATGAAATAGCCCATAAGACGGCTACGCAGCAAGTGAAAAATTTGGTGTCACAGTAGTAAGGTAAGGATCACTAGTACCGCAAGGCGGAAGTCAAAAGTCAAAAGCCAAGAAAATAAGGCTTTTAATCTTTTGCAGATGGTCAGCTTGTTTCTGCCGACCTGTACTAGATATTTAGATCAATTGCTGCTAAATAAAATCAGCAACAACATAAATTTTCAACCACTAGATGGGCTTAAGTAATTATACTTGATAAAAATCAAATTTACAGAAACTTTAATTTAACTTCAGTTAAATTTTCTGTATTCTTCCGGAAGATATTTTTCAGCAAAACTACGATTATTGAATTGGCTTGTAGTGAATTATTTGACACAGGCTGTACGAGTTTTTGTGGTTGTTCCTTTAGGGCTTCAACAAAAAATGAATAATCTTCCAAGCTGTACCACCGTACTTCTGCCACAGATACGTAGGACGAACTTTACTAACCCACCAGGCGAAGCGCCTCTTTTTTTAGGACTTACGCAAACTCTACGAATACAGGAGCGTTCTTGGCACGGCAGTCGCCTCTGTCGGGAAACCCTCCTACAGCACTGCACTGCCTTGTTTTGGCGGTTCGATAAATTAAGCTTTTTGGCAATTTTTGCGTAAGTCCTGTTTTTGTTAAGCAATACGAATGAGTATATTTACAAATGGCAAAAATTAATGACGAGCAATTCCTAGATTCTTTTGAGCCGACGCTCTGGACCAAACTATCCGAAACTGAAGAACTATCTGGAACTAAAATGGAGAAATTCAGCAATCATAATGCCCTGAGTTTTCCTGAACCAGAGTTAGAGATAAGACACTCTTCAAACAAAGAATCAGGAATACACGCTGCCAGCGAAAACGAAAAATCAATATCAAGAGCGTTACCTCCAACTCAGGTTCCTGAACCTAGTCTAACGGCATCTGAGCAGAAGATTGGGTTTAGACGATGCGGCGGACTGAGTGAGTACTAACAAATTACTAAGATTTGGTGAACACTAAAAAATGCTTGTTGACTTTCGTGAGTAGATATGTATTCACTGTTTCAGACAAACTCTCAGAGATAGTCGGGGATGCATAGAGGCATCACCCGCTATTTTTTTAGTACAACCTTTACACTCCCATCACACTTTCATAGCTTCTGCTTAACCTCTTACCTGTAGATTGTGCTCAGTAACAGTTCACAATCTGAGCAAGCTTCCTCAAATGAACCGCTATAAATCTTTTGCCACTACACGACGCACACGCCAAGCTTCTCACATAGTCAGCCTCCTTGCACTTCTTCCAGCAGCCTTTGCGGTGGGAAGCTTCTTGAATGCACAGGCAGCGGTAGCCCAAAGCATCAACCATGTCTTTGTCATAGACATGGAGAACCACAACTTTACGCAACCAAGCAGCGACACGAAAGCACCCCCGCAAATCTTGGGCAATCCCGCAGCCCCATATATGAACAGCCTCATTACCCCTGGAAATCCGAACGCCGCTCAGGTTTCGTACGCCAGTGCTTACCATAACGTTCTAGCTACAGCGTCGGGCGATAACCCGAGCATCCACCCGTCCGAGCCCAACTACATTTGGCAGGAAGGTGGCGACAACTTCGGCGTGTTGAACGATAATGATCCCTACCAAGATCCAGGCGGCACCAACCAGGACGCCGTGAACCTCAGCGGGCTACTCCAGAACGCTGGCATATCCTGGAAGTCTTACCAGGAGGACATCGACCTCAGCAGCGACAAGAGCGAGGTTCTGCCGCCAGACCAGTGGACTGTTCCGCTGACGAGATTCAGTGGCACATTGGACACCTACACCAACCCTTACAACGGCAGCCACCAGTATGATTTCGCGACTAAACACGACGGGCAACTCTTTTTCACCGACACGAACGGCGGCAATGACCCGACCCCCTCGAACCCTCAGGTTTCCCACTACGCGCCGCTACAGCAGTTGCAAAATGACCTAGATAATAACACCGTTGCCCGGTATAATTTGATCACCCCTGACCAGTTCAACGACATGCACACTGCGTTGACTGATGGCTTTACCTATAATGGAGTTCATTACACTGGCGATCAGGCTGGGACGGCACAGGGGGACAACTTTCTTTCTATAATTATTCCGCAGATCATGGCATCCAAAGCCTACAAGAATAACGGTGCGATCATTATTTGGTATGACGAAACTGAAGGCACTAACCAAAACGACTTCAGCCACACCCTGCCCGAGATCGTGATCTCACCACTGGCTAAAGGCAACGCATATAATAGCACCCTGAATTACACCCACTCGTCCGACTTGAAGAGCTTGCAGGAACTCTTCGGTGTGTTTGCGCCGGAGGGTGGATTCCTGGGTGATGCCAAAACCCCAGCCACCAACGACCTCTCTGATCTGTTTAAGCCCGGTGCCCTCCACGGCAGCCACAAGTACTTCTATCGTTTCCACAGATCCTTCTATCATCCAACTTTACAGGGTGACCGGGTCACGGGACTGTTTTTCAATTTCCGTAACCACTGAACATTCGTGGGGACGCCGCTAAGATAAAAATAATAATTGCAGTAGTGAGATGAGGTTGGGCAGACAAAGGCAGCCTCATTTTTTTTGCAACGTGCGATTACATCGAGCGGTTTGTTAAATCACTTGATAAATAAAGCTGAGACTTGCCCAATTATTCACATCTAAGATATAGGAGTCAGTAGCTGTGCCGTTCATCTCGGCTTTAACTGTACTGGCATTGTGCAAGTCTTGCAAAACGGCTTGTGCTACTTCTAGAGGATTGATCAGTGGCTGAATGCGATGTTGCTCTGATGTAGGATGCTTAGCAGCTTCTAAAGCAGTCAGGGTGTGGGTAAAGGGAGCAGTGCTGAAGATGAGTTGGGTTTCACTCAAGGAAGCTGGTTCTTGTACTACCCATTCAAAACCACTAGTCGTTTGTGGTACGGTACGGGTTTCGCCTGGGGAGACGATCACATCTTTCAACAGTGGTGTGGTTTGCGAACTATGAGGTTGAGTACTTTTTTGCCAAGGGGAGAGCGCGATCGCAGTTCTACTGCTATTTAATGCCAGCAAAATTAAATATACTGGGCGATCGCTCATGTTTTCTACCCGGTACTGTATCCGACTACCTATATGTACGGTGGGAATTCCTTCAGTGGGATTAGATGGTAGTATTTTCGACTCCCCCTGTTTAATTCGCACTGTTTCTCGTTGCATGAGTATCTGAGATGGTACGCTATCAATTATTTCTAGGGTTGCCCTGACGAACATGCGAGAAGAACCTTCATTCTCTGTGAGTCGCCATAACTTTGCCGCCAGCAGGGTTTGCAGTTTCGGCGCCAACCGCTGCACTGCCACTTTCACTGCTTCTTCCGCTTCTCCAGTAGCGTTGGGAATTAGCTCCCCTCCTAAAGAAAATAAACCATAGCGACTAGGAGATACAACCTTTGAGGTAGTCGCTGCCAAATCCTTCGTCTTTGCTTCTGGCTGTTTGCCAAACACATAATCAGCTGCTTGTTCCCCAGCCACTACCGATGATACACGAGCAACTGTGGCAAAGCCACTTGTGGCATCCACCCGCTCAATTCTTTCGAGTCTAGGGTCGAGGGCAATTATTAAATTAATCTGACGAGGTAATACTCGCACTGCTTCGGTGACAAGTTGCCCGACTTTTAGGGAAGTCGTACCTTCAGGATGATCAATTTGAGCTAATGCTTTCAACCCAGTACGAGATCGCAACACCAGTTGTGCAGTTGCTCCCTCGTGTGTTAATATAGTAAATCGCGAATTATCTCCGTAATATTCCAGTACTTGTAAAGGTAGTCCACCTAACCACAACTGGGCTACTTTGCCATCTTCTTGAGTTGCTGTCACCACTCCCTCTGCGCCAAAGGTGCGATCTGGGAGAAAAATATCAGCAAGTGGTGCTTGCGATTGATTATTCTTTTCAGTCAACAAAGCTGGCTGCTGTTTACTACTACCCAACTGCTGTAAAGAACTTGCCACACGAGACAGGCTGACTTGAATTGTCGTTGCTGGGGTAGCTTCCCACAGGTACTGTGTTAAGGCATAGGTAAATAACCCAGCACTGAAACCAGACAACTGTACTTCCCTTGCTAATTGCTTAGGGTCAGAGGTAGCTGTTAGAAGAGTGGGGAGTGGGTAGGGGCGGCGTAACCCCGCCCCTACGTCTGTGGGGAGTGAATGCTCAGTTTTGAGTTGTTGTTGAAAGTCGAGTTCCGCTGCTACAAGAAGAGCTTGTTCTGGAACAAGGCGGGCACGACTTCGCAATCCTGTTGGTACTCGATTCAATGGTGCGTAATAGCTGGTATCTAATACTGCTGTAACATGGTCACAACCCAGCGATCGCAACAACAGCAGTAGCGTTTCTTCCAACAAGTAGTTGACTATTTTATTTTCTTGTGTATTGGCATTCCCATCGAATGGAACCAGAGCATTTTGCACCGTTTCCTGCAACGATCCCAATTTGACACGACTGCCATAGCCGCTAAAATGGAAAAAAACCATATCACCTGGTCTCGCGACCTTAACGAGATGCTCTAAAAAAGCTCTCTCAATAAATTCCCTGGTAGCTTGTTGATCTAACAAGCAGAGAATGTCTGATGGTTGGAAACCAAAGCGGTGAATCAAAAGTTCCTTTTGCAGTTCCACATCTGTCAGACAACCAGTAAGGGCTGGAATTTGTGGGTACTCATTAATACCTATCAATAAGGCAATCTTACGTATATTGGGCTGTGCCAAAGCTTGGTAATAGTGATTTCCGCATGTCAACCACTCAGCCTCAGTGACACCCAATGCCATAAGTATGGAGCCAAACCGTTGCAAAAACGTTCGCCGCTTCATAATTAGCTATCAGCCCTCAGTCCATCAGTTCTCAGCTTAAAGGGCTGAGGTCTGTAGTGTAAAACAAAACTTTATACTTTTTCTACTGAATCTATCTTAAGCATCTACTGGCACTTGCATTGCCCGTGCCAACTCTGCCGCTACCTCTGGACGAGAAAATTCTGGTGGGGGTAACTCACCTTGACGTAGCATTTCCCGCACTTTTGTTCCCGACAAGTGAATGCGTTCTTCTGACGTACTGGGACTGGTTTTACTGGTTGCCATTTGCTTGGTACGCATGCAGTAGAAGGCGTGTTCAAACATCATCGGCACAATGCCCAATTCTTGGGGATCAAACTCATCAAAGATGTACTGAGCATCGTAAGTGCCATAATAGTTACCCACCCCAGCATGATCTCGTCCAATGATAAAGTGCGTACAGCCGTAATTCTTGCGGATTAGGGCATGGAAAATCGCCTCACGGGGACCCGCATAACGCATTGCTGAAGGATTAATTGCTAGAGTTACCCTGTCATGGGGATAGTATTTTTCTAGCAAAATTTCATAGCAGCGCATCCGGACATCGGCAGGAATATCATCTTCTTTCGTCGCCCCTACTAATGGGTGTAGAAATAAACCCTCCACAATTTCCAACGCGCACTTTTGAATATATTCATGGGCGCGGTGAATGGGGTTACGAGTTTGGAAACCGACGATGGTGTTCCAGCCTTTTGCCTGAAACATTTGCCGGGACTCGACGGGATCAATCTGGTAGTTAGGGAACTGGGGATGGGGGTCGCGTTGCAACAACCACACATCACCTGCCAGATTTACTGACCCTTGATTATAAACGACCTGCACCCCAGGATGCTTGGGATCATTTGTGCGGTAAACATTAATTGCTTCGTGGGTCTTGTCATAGCAATACTTTTGAGTGAGTTCTAAAACCCCGATGTACTGACCTGCTGGGTTATCCAGGCGGAGGCAACTGCCTTCAGTGAGGGGGGCGGCTACTTCCTCTGTCACCGAAAGTGTAATCGGAATTGACCAAACAAGACCGTTAGCTAGCCGCATTTCTGTAACAACACGATTATAGTCTTCTTGGTTCATAAAACCAGTGAGTGGACTAAAACCGCCAATGGCAATCATTTCCAAATCAGAAACCGCCCGTTCATCAAGTTGCACACGCGCTAGAAAGTCGGCTTTCGAGAGAAATACTTGTCTTTGCTCTGGTGTAGCGATGCGATTCACCAACTGCCCACCGTGAGGGGCGATGCCATCTGGATGATAACTCAAGATAGTTCCTTCTTAGCGTTAACTACATTTTTTTTAATCCATCTATATAACTTACCAAACAGCAGGGACGACTTATAGAAAAAGATAATTGGGAATGGGGAAGAGACGTTCCGGCGGAACGTCTGTACGGGAGTGGCGCATGGGGAAGAGACGTTCCGGCGGAACGTCTGTACAGTTATAGGTCGTACTCTTTCATGCGTGGTAGCAGTCCCCACTGACCTCGAAGAGGTATAGTGAGGGTTTCAAAAGCGAAAATAGGCGTTGCTGAATCGGAGTATGAATTGACTAAATTGGTTCATCTCCTGGTCGAGGTGATTCACCACCAGCACGACTCATAATCCGGTTAAAAGCGGCTTCGTCAGCTTGTGCTTTACGTTCAACAAAAAACTGAGCTGTCTTCATGGCTGAAATTTTCTCTGCTACAGCAGTGGCGATAAATTGATTGACACTGATACCCTCTTGTGCAGCCAGACGTTCGACCTCCGTCTTCAGAGAGCGTGGTAGCCGCAAGGCATAATTCGCTGTGGAATTTTTTATTATTTTCGTCATGACTGAACTCTCCTGATTGCTTGTGCGGGAAGAAGAACTTCAATACCAAATTCCGTTGGGACAGAGCCGTAGTCTTTTCTATTAAAGGTGACAATCGCATCAGCTTGACCATTAACAGCAACCTCCAAAACCATCTCGTCATTCGGATCGCGGAGTTTGGGACGCCACAAGTAGTGAATAAAAATAGGTTCTGCTAACGCAATGACTGCGGTGACAAACTGATTTGCTTCCTCCGGCGAAAGACCAGCAGCAGTTTGATGCTCCGGTTCACCACATATGGCTTCGTATTCAAGAGCCAGAGGCACACTTAATAGAAGAGTGACCCTCGCTGACTGGGCTACTATTAGCAAAGCTGCCGAAGCTCCCTTCGGACTTCGCATCGCAGCAACAATCGTATCCGTATCAAGAACCAAACGCACTTTTATCATATCACATACGATATGATAAAGATATCAGAGCACAAGTAATAAATGTGACATCATGGCTGGGTTGTTGCTTATCTATCTACAAGGAAGAGCGATCGCGTTAGATGTATGTCACCTTAGAATGCTAGTATGCTTAGAAGTAATTCACGCCGGGAATGGCAAATAGACTTAAGAAATACTGCAAAATAAAGAGTCTACGCACTCAGTTAGTTTTGGAGGAAGCATGATTAATCGCACCCCACTTAGTTAATCCCAGAGGGATTGGAGCGATCGCGCTGACTCATGGTATAATTAATCATTTGTACGATACAGAACTTCGCCAACAAATCGCTAGCATTGCTAGGAGATTTCAGATTTTTGAATGCGTTCAATGTGCCGAAGCAATCAAAAGATTCCTGATGGAGCAAGGAATTTGTGGTCAGCAAATCAAACTGTTTACGGGAAGTACAGAAGACCCATTTTGTAACATTTAGCACGAGATTCTCAAGCAAAATATCTCAACAAATGGTCAGCATGAAGCAATTGTGCTTGAAATAGAAGGCAAAGAATTGGTGTTTGATAATATTCATCCTCAAGAAGTCTCAAGAGTAAATTGGATAAATAATCTCTACTGTCTTATAAAAGACATAGATGGAGATTTCCAAATCACAGAAATTGATTTCTAGGTAGGAGCCAGAGCATGAGTAACTTTTACGAACTGATTGTGCTTCCACAAGCAGAGGTTGCAAGCGCGACCAAGCTTCGTCAACAGCTAAAACTACAACCTTTGCGACATTGAAGGCGTTTGTCATCAGCACCAGCAACTCTTGGGGAGCGATCGCATCAGTAGTTTCAGCAGCGGTCAAAAGTCCTCTTTCTGCCAACGGAGTTTGAATAACAGTTAACTGAATAGATGGACAAGTGAGAATTTGTTCAATTTCTTGAAGTTTCTGTGGTGATCGCAAAAACCGTGGTATTTATTGATGCGTGTAGTTGAGTTGCTTTATCGACCGTTTTCACAAGCAGGTCGAAGTACCCAAACAAATCGTTCATCGCCTCAAGGGCTGGACGCAGAAGCGCTTGGGTAACTCCCGTCACTTGTGTCGCAGAATAATCAGAAACACCAGTAAACGTCATTAAACTACCATATGTAAACTAGAACAGTGGTAGCACGAAAATAATTAAAAACTTAGCTCATATTTAGTTAATGTAGATACATCTATTGTACTCAAACTACGGTCATCTCATAGCTTGCCCGACCCTCAAAGTATTGGTGTGGTGCGCTTGGGTAAGATTTTTCGTTCTTTGGGTATGGGGCTTAAGAAATGTCTTCAGGCATAATTGTCATCATCATTTCTTTACTGACTCTAGAACTTTTTATCAGCCTGTTTGCCTGCCTCTCGATGGTCTTCTCAAAGATATTTCTTACAAGCCTTCCATTACCAAACTTCTTATCTCTATTTACATATAAATCTGTCAGTGTATTAAATAATACTTTCCTTGCTTTCTCAGTTAACTTGAAATGGTTCTGCTCACAAATTTTTTCAAAAATAGTCAATAACT
>CAZZXJ010000039.1:0-20045 GCA_964657905.1 uncultured Stigonema sp. | reverse complement strand
GTCATTTGTCATTTGTCATTTGTATTTATAGCTAATGACTAATGACCAATGACCAATGACTCTTGACTACCAGCTAGACTTAACCACTCCAGGTAAAAGACCCTCGTGCGCCCATTCCCGGAAGACATTGCGAGAAAGTCCAAAGTCGCGGTAAACGCCCCTAGAACGACCAGTGACCCAGCAGCGGTTACGGCGGCGGGTGGGAGCGCTATTGCGGGGTAGCTGTTGAATTTGCCGATGGATCTCCAGCTTGTCTAGGGGAGATTCTGCTTGCCGGAATTCGTCCTGCAATGCTTCTCGCTTGTCAGCATACTTTTCCACCAGTTTGGCGCGTTTCTTTTCGCGCTCAATCATGCTCTTTTTTGCCATAAAGTCTCTAGTATTTTTGAAAGACAGTATCTTCCATGTTATATGATATATGGTCTGGGGAGTCAGGAGTCGATATTCTGACTCCTGACTCCTGACTCCCTGACTTGCGACAGATGAAAAGCAGAAGGGCAAAGGTCGGCAAGTTGACAAGCAACGCATGCTGGAGTTCGTGCTTTACAAATGGCACGACCGTGATAAATTAACCGAATTGACCAATTTTCCCAGTCTTGTTGAGGTAACAGAGGCATCAAATCTCGTTCAATGCGGATAGGGTCTGAGTGTTCAGTTAAACCTAAGCGTTGGCTGAGGCGCTTAACGTGAGTGTCCACCGTTACTCCAACATTAATTCCATAGGCATGAGCTAGCACTACATTTGCCGTCTTTCGTGCTACACCTGGAAGCTGCAATAACTGTGCCATCAGATGAGGTACTTCCCCGCCAAACTCTGTAACAATCATCTGACAAGCGGATTTGATATTCTTCGCCTTATTGCGATAAAACCCAGTTGAACGCACCAAGCTTTCTAATTCTGCTAAATCAGCAGAGGCCAAACTAGCTGCATCGGGAAATCGACTAAATAACGCTGGTGTAACTTGATTCACCCGCTCGTCAGTACACTGGGCAGAGAGAATAGTTGCCACCAGCAGCTGCACTGGCGATAAATAGTTTAAAGAGCAAGTAGCATCTGGATAAAGACGCTGAAGGCGAACTAGAATTTCTAGCGCTCGTTGTTTTTTAGATGACAATTTGCGCTTCCTAATTACTGGAATAATTTTTGCACCCAATCCAACTGGGTAGTTTCTTTGAGTATGAGAAAAATTCCTATTCCCAAAAGTAGCACCAAACCAGTTTGCATCACACCGTCTTGAATGCGAGTAGGCAAGGGCTTACCACGTAAACCTTCTATGAGCAGAAAAGCAAGTTGTCCCCCATCTAAAGCTGGTAAAGGCAAAATATTGATGACAGCCAAGTTAATGCTGATGAGAGCGGCAAAGAAGAACAAACTGCCTGTATCCTTCTGGGCAATGCTAGCACCAATTGACACAATTTTTACAGGACCAGCTACTTGACTAGCTGTTTCACCAAAGTTAGTGATGAGTTGCTTAAAACCTTGAAATGTCGTTAAGACAATCCGCTGAAATTCTGTAGCACCAATCCGCAAAGCTTCCACCGGATTCGTAACGCGATGGCGCTCTACTTTGCCGTTGGGAGAAAGTCCGATGCCAATACTGCCACCGTTTGATTTAGGTTCTGGAACTACATTTAAAGACAGCTTTTGGTCGCCACGGGCAATTTCTAGCTCAATAGGCTTACCAGCATTTGTTTTAATGATTTCCCTTAAAGCCTCCATTTCTTGCAGCGATGTGCCAAAGTGTTTTTGATTAGCTGCTAAGATAACATCCCCTGGCTGAATTCCTGCTTTGGTTGCTACAGAACTCACCTCTGGTGCTAGCTGTTGGATTAAAACTCCCGGTTGAGTTGCTTGCGTTATGCCAACAAAGCCAACTTGCGCCACTAGGAGGAAGTAGGCAAATACTAAATTTGCTATGACTCCCGCACTAATCACGATCGCCCGATCTAAAACTGGTCGGTTGCGCAGCAGATTTGGGTCATTGGGCGGAATCTCGCTATCTGGGTCATCGTCAGGAAAGCCGACAAAACCGCCTAAGGGAAAAGCGCGGACAGCGTATTCTGTTTGCGATCCTTGGTACTTCCAAAGAATCGGTCCAAAACCCAGAGAAAAGCGATTAACGTAAATACCTTGAGACCTTGCTGCAATGAAATGTCCTAGCTCGTGCACTAGGATCAGAACAGCTAAGACTGCGATCGCCGCTAAAACTGACATAGAGAAAATTAGGAACTTATTGAGCTGTACTTCTCTCCATTTTAAAATGTGTATCAGTCTTGCACTGAGCTAAATGGCATATTTTCAAATTAGTTAGTGGTTAGTAGTTAGTAGTTAGTGGTGAGCCAGTGCGTTGGACGGGTTCCCCGGCTTGAAGCAACTGGGGAACCCGAAGGGTAGGTTTTGAAAACTAACACTGATTACAGGACTTCCCGTCCCAAGTAAGGTTGCAGCGCTTTTGGTATACGTATCCCATCTTCAAGTTGATAATTCTCCAAAATTGCCGCCATGGTACGCCCCACCGCCAAACCAGAACCGTTGAGGGTATGCACAAGCTGGGTTCCTTTCTTACCGCTTTCTTTAAAACGAATTTGCGCTCGCCGCGCTTGGAAATCCCTAAAATTGGAACAACTGGAAATTTCCCGATACTTTCCCGAAGAGGGAAGCCAAACCTCCAAATCATAGGTTTTGGCAGAAGAAAATCCCAAATCCCCAGTACACAACTCTACTACCCGGTAAGGCAATTGCAACGCCTGTAAAATTGCTTCTGCATTTCCCACCAATTTTTCTAGTTCGGACTCGGAACTTCTGGGATGGACAAATTTCACTAATTCAACTTTGTTAAATTGATGCAGGCGAATTAATCCCCGCATATCGCGTCCATAACTACCCGCTTCTCGCCGAAAACAGGGAGTATAAGCACAGTGGTAAATAGGCAAGTTACCAGAATCGAGAATTTCACCACGGTAGAGGTTGGTCACAGGTACTTCTGCTGTGGGAGTAAGCCATAAATCATCAGCTGCACACTTAAAGCTTTCTTCAGCAAACTTGGGCAGCTGACCCGTGGCTGTCATAGACTCAGTATTAACTAAAAACGGGGGAATCACTTCCACATACCCTGCGGCTATTTGGCGATCAAGCATAAATTGAATTAATGCCCTCTCTAGTGCTGCACCAGCACCTATGAGGGTTACAAAGCGGCTTTGAGCCACTTTCACCGCTCGCTCTACGTTGAGAATACCTAACTTTTCGCCGATTTCCCAGTGGGGAAGAATATTTGGATTTTGGGGAATGTACTCATCACCCCAACGGCGCACTTCTAGGTTATTTTCCTCACTCTTCCCCATGGGGGTGGACGCTTCAGGTAAGTTGGGAAGTGCGAGTAAAAGTTCTTCGATTTTGGCTGTCTGGTCTTTTTCCTGGGGTTCGAGTGTACTGAGTTCAGCTTTGATAGAGCTACCCTCATCTCGCAAGGCTTGAATTTCTGGTCCTCTAGGGTCGTAACCAGTTTTAATCTTTTCAGGAATTAATTTAGCAATTTCGTTACTGCGTGCCTGAAGTTGATTTCGTTTCGCTTCCAATTCGCGTTGTTGTCTATCCAACTCTACAATCGGCTGAATGTCGTAATTTTTACTACGACTATTCAACCTTTCCTGAACCAATTGGGGATTGTCCCGTATTTGCTTAATATCGAGCACAGATTCTTCTTTCGTCTAGGGTTTATTGATGCGATTGAGTAACCAAATCGACGCCACAAGCCCTGCAAAGTGGGCACTTACAGTGTTGGTATTTGCCTGCACGACGAAAATATCCAGGGGTTGGATAATTCGGCTAGGGTCAATTTGGGTCAAAACTCCAGTACCCAATTGTGGCAAAGTCAGCGACTTTATGATCAGAGTACCATTGATCGCTTGCGCCCCTAAAAGAGTCAAAAGCATTCCTACCAAATTCACCATCAGTCCTAAGCGTATAACTTGAACAGTTTCAATTTTGCGTGGGCGGTTGCTGGGATTGGAGGATTCTAGTTGTCTGCCAATCCTCGTGTAACGGAAAGCAAAATAAATGCTCACAGCCAAGGTAATCAGTCCAGAAACTGCTAAAAAGATGCCAAGCCCAGTTCCCGGATTATTACTGGTACCAGGTCTCTGACTAAAAATCGTCGCACTCAGCAAAATCCCCCCAGAAACCACACCTAGCACTAACTGAGTCCACAAGCTAATCCAACCTACAAGGCGAAACGTTTGGGCAATTGCTCGGAGTTGAGAGGAATCTGACATACGGTTCACTAATGTCCTGGGCATTTGATAAATTTACTATCACACTTATTCAGATGGTAAAAAAATATCTCAAGTAAAGAAATTTAGTATAAAATGTGCAAGCTTTGCTGTGTCCGCTATTTGCCTGTAGGCAAAATCTTAAAGACTTTGCAATGGGATAATCACTGTTATACAAAGTGTTTATTAAGTTTTGCTCAAAAAGCTGCGTTTTACCCTTAAAATTGCTTAGGCAGCATTTTATGCTTAAGCAGTTCCCACACGCTCGGCATCACTTAACACAAGGATGACGGCATAAATCCTGTCTATTCGCTCCTCACTACACTGTCTAGAGCTTGGGTAGAGAGTGCAATCTTTGCATTCCTAAAACTGGCGCACACATGATCTTTCCGGCGTGGAGCCATCCTCCCGGAGAACTCGCCACCCCACGCCTAACAAGCGTATGCCGTGTTGGATTTTTGGGCTTTGAGCATCCAGCCTAAGTAGCGTTATATACTTACGAGTCAGGGGTTAGCACTTTATACTCACCATTGGGATTGTAGGCTCAACTCCCAGGCATATTTTTAGCCATTCACCAACCATGAAACTCGAGGATATATATCAATTCTTTGAGAATCCTCCGCCAACTTACCTTTGTCAGGAACTTGCAGTTTGTTATATCTTGTATGTTTTGCTACTGGGGGAATCCTACGGAACTGAGTTGATCCAAAGACTGGAAACTGAATATCCAACCTATCGGCTTTCAGATACCGTGCTTTACAGTGCGATCAAATTTCTCGAAGACGAAAGGGCAATCACTGGGTATTGGAAAAAACTTGAAGGACGCGGACGCCCGAGGCGGATGTACCAAGTTTCTCCAGAATGGCAATCTCAATCGCGAGATTTAGCTCGTTTGTGGCAAAAGTACATAAACCAGAGGACAAATTAATCGAATAATTAATAATGAATAAGTCTCCTCCAGTAAAACAGTAACAATTAGTTATGGATACTGCTATCCTGCCATCCACATTGCTGCTAACCTTGTTGCTATCGGTTGGGCTGTTGTTTTTTATACGTGCCTCAACGAAAGATCGCATAGAAAAAGCGCAGCTGGTGTCCGAGCTAGACGAAGCTAGTTTATTGCCTCGATTACAGGAATATTTTCGCATTCGGTCCTACCGAGTGGCAGCGGTAGACCCAGAACAAAATCAAGTGACTTTTGAAGGGTTTGTTAAACCTAGCTGGTTTTTAGCTGTGTTTTTGACACTGTTAGCTGCTGCTGGGATTCTTTGTCTGTCACTGGTTTTATCACTGCTTTTTCCTGACATTCGTTCAGTCTTTCCAGCAATGGTAATACTCTCGCCTTTGAGTGGTTTCTTTTATTGGAAAAAAGCTGGAAGACTTGAGAAGGTGTTGCTACTCGTGGAAGCAACTCCTCGCGAACAACACGAACCAAGTAAAATCACTGTCATTGCCCATCGAGATGAACTCATTGAGTTACAAAGGGCGCTACAGTTAAAGCTTGCTGAATAAGTGTTCGGCAATAGATTTTAAATTTTAGATTTTGGATTGATTTTCATCCAAAATCCAAAATTCCAAATTCATCTCAGAGGGCTGCTTCCCCCGATGCAGGAGAAGACGACTTCTCGTAGTATAAATAATGTAGGATATACAGGCTTGTTAGCCTTCATATAAAAAATCAACCCATACAAACCTGTTGGTTTGAATGGAGTTGATTTGTGGAATTCACGCTTACTAGCCCTACTGGCAAATTAGCTGCCAACTTAAAAAAAAATTAATCTTTTAAAGAAACAAGCGCACTTTTGCCAGTAAATTTTTCTCAAAAGCCACGCTCAAACTCTACGATAACCATTGATTGTTCAACGATTAGCCAGAGCTAAGGTTTCCTGTCCTGAAGAATTTTCCAACGTTCTCAGGCTAGGAAATAAGAAATGATTTTCTTCAACGTATTGAGCACCAAACAGCCCCTTTTCCGCCCAAAAATAACGGTCTGTAGTGTGTTCATTTCGCTTTACAAGTAGTAAAGCGGGTGGCGCAATGCCTTCAGATTGAATGAACTTTCTAGCTGCTGTTACAGGTTTATCTTCGCCGCTTTCGATGCTATATTGAGGCACATGCTCTAAGATTCGTCGTCCTTCCTGACGACGACGACTTTTCCTCTTGCGTCTCCTGGCCAACCTATTTTCCTCCTCTTTGAAGCTAGAGATTGTAGTTATAGCTACAAAATCCGTCGTCATTATAAAAGTTCTAGTTCAAAAAATCAACAGTTCTTAATATTTTGAAACAAGAAGAATAATTCCTAGGAACGTATGATAAATCAATAGTCTTCAAGGATATAATGCCCCAGAATGACCCATGATTGACAAGTTTTAGTTATGCTTTGTTACATTAGGAAAACCAATTCCTCTTCCAAGTCTTTCCTTTAGTCAGTAATCCTGAGCAAGATCTGAAAAATGTTAATGTCTGCCGGTTCTGAGTTTGTTGCTCTGTGTCGAGAGCAAATGGCACTGTTAGCCCAAGGGCTGGGAGCATCCTTAAGCATTGTCTATTTAACACAAGAATTGGTAGAGACGAAAACAAACGAGGCAAAACTGACTCCTGTCGTAGTTTATCCGGAGACAGCAGTGGGACTAGCGGAGCGAGCTTTGGCATTACCCAACAATTCGCTGAAGTTATTGAAAGCAGCAGAGGATACAGGCGGCGATTTACGGGAGTCTGTTAGTGAAGATACGACATCACCACCGTATTCTCAAGAAGAATACCTGTTAAGTGGGGATCAAGTTGTTTTGCCTCTCATCCATGAGGATGTGATGATGGGGTTGTTGGTAACACGCAGGGAAGACCGGACATGGAATGAACAGGAACGGAGTGAAATTGAACGGATTGCACAAACGCTTTCGCTTGCCTGTATCTTGGATCAGCGTCAAGCATGGTTGCAGCAGCAGTTACATCAACAACAAATTCTGCAAGAAAAGCAGCAGGATTTGCTGGATAATCTATTGCACCAGTTTCGCAATCCCTTAACGGCGTTACGGACCTTTGGCAAACTGCTTTTGAAGCGACTGCGACCAGGAGATGCAAACCGGGAGGTAGGGGCTAGTATTGTACGGGAAAGCGATCGCCTCCAGGAGTTGTTGCAACAGTTTGATAAAGTCATTGACATGACAGTAGCCGATTTAGAACAGTCGGCACCGCCACAAAACGAAGTATTTGTGAAAGCAACTGTGCAACAAGACACCCTAGGAACCCATGGTCCAGCAACCCCCACTCGTGGCTGGCTCCCAAAAGTGGCACTATTGTTGCCCGGGTCTGGAGAGAAAGAAGCTGAGTGCACCGTAGCAGAAGTATTGGAACCGTTGTTAGTATCAGCCTTCCTTGTCGCCCAAGAAAGAAATTTGCAACTGATGGCTGACATTCCCCCCAAATTGCCTCCGGTACGAGCTCACGTCAAGGTATTACGAGAGGTATTGAGCAATATTATCGACAATGCTTTGAAATATACTCCGAATGGTGGAAAGATTTTGGTTCAGGCGGGTCAAGAAAAAGCTAATTTTCAGGGAATTGCCATCAGTGACAATGGTCCTGGTATTCCACCACAAGATTTAGAGCATCTTGGCGAACGACATTACCGAGGTGTACAAGCTCAAACTGAAATTCCCGGCACAGGTTTAGGGTTAGCGATCGCCAAACAGCTTGTAGAGCAAATGCAGGGCGAAGTTGAAGTTAAGAGCCCTGCATGGAATTCAGCTATCACATCACATAATGCGCCGGGAACTACGTTTATTATTTGGTTACATCTTGTTAGTCATTAGTGATTTGTCCAAAGTTAATAACTAATGACTAATGACTATTTGAGAGAAATCTGCTAGCTTTGACCAATGGTCATTTGTAGATCTGTGTTTGGGTCAATTGCGATTAACTAAAAAACCCGGTAAATTGAAGTAACCGGGTTTTTGGAATCGTTCGGGCTTACACTGGGGAATAATTAAGATCACGACTTAAATTGAGTTAAGCCTAGTAGCGGGATAATGACAAGTTAGAACGCAGTTTGACATCTAAATCGCCACTTTGGGGGTTAATGACAACAACTTCAGCTTGCTTGTGCCGCAATAGAACACTTGCTCCAGCCCCAGCCCCAGCACCGAGTATAGGTTCTATAGCACGAATTCTGTGGTCTGTAATCAGTCCAATGACGCTAGCAGCACCAGCACCAATAGCCGCATCTTGCACGATTTTACCAGTGTCAGTTCCTTTGCTGATCTTTTCCTTTCTGGTAATTACCGGAGAAATTGCATCAATATCCTGCCGATTTCCATTGGGAAAAACTAACTCTCGCGCTACGAACCGAGAACCTTTTCGAGAGTCTCTAGTTGCTGGTTCCAGTTGCCCAACCAGTTGAGAGCCTTCTGGAATTAATACATTTCCGTTCTTGTCTATGATGTTTCTTGCTATCCTCACAGTTAAAGGTGTTGTCTCGTCAGGAGTAACAACAACTCTATCTTTTTCGTAAGTAACAGGAAATTTCACTCCCGCCGGGATTGAAAGATCTCTTGTTTGCGAGCGAAAGATTTGTGCATTAGCAGGACCGATTGCAAACATGGGGGCGATCACGCCTGTTGTGATTGTCATTGCTATAAGTGCAGTAGTCCCAGTTCTCCAACGATGAAAGCCAGTCATTTTTGGGTTCCTTTTATTTCCTTATTGTATGTAATGACGTGGAGTTCCTGATGATTGTTTCTGAACGTTTTTAAACCTATCCATGGGCGTATTCCAAGGGATAAAGAGGTTATATGAAAGTAATTATATGCAATTTGTAATCAATATTTTATACCACCAACGTGCGCCGATGGACAAGTATGGGAGGCGATTAGAAGACGCAAAGTTTGTGTCATTGCTCCTGATGATTTTTAAATTGCCTATGTATGCAGATATACGTCAAGGAATAGGGGAGAATGTCCTGACTGCAAACTCTTATTTAGACTGTAGTGAGGAATGATTTTGAGTGAGGCGTAGAGCGCTTCTGTTTTCATACCTTGATTTTGAGGCTGTAAGCAGCCTCAAATGATTAGACTACAAATTGTTTGGTGGGCACTGCCCACCAAACATGTTTATTCGCCAACTACACAAACGAAACTCGCAAGGCAAGGGTTTTATTTTTTAGGATGATGTAGAAGAAGTGTTCGCCTACTCTGATCTAAGAGTCATGACGAATAGAATTCGCCACTACTCAAGATTCATCCCTTTATATAGAGGGGCGAAAGCATCACAAAGGTGTGATTTTTAACTCTGATGGAAAAAAAGCATTCACCTCCTAGTCGCGCTTACATCCATAGGGGATAGAAGTTGGAGACTATCCTCCTTTCATCCTCCCGTTTAGGGCAGCGAAAGCAGGGTAAATATCATGAAAGTTTGATTTTTATCGCAGAATGCAAAAACTTTTCGCATAACAGAAAAAAAGTGTTCATTTTATTGTTAATAATAGTAAAGTAAAAGTATCAAAGACTAGAAACCTGATTTTTAGCTAGCTAAACTAGCAAAAAGAGCCGAATAACTTCTATATATTAAAAGTAGGTGTGGCACTAGAGCCTCGATGATTCCAGTACAACTTACCCTCAAAAACTTCCTAAGTTACCGTGATGCAACTTTAGATTTTCGCGGGTTACATACGGCGTGTATTTGCGGTTCTAATGGCGCTGGGAAATCTTCTCTGTTGGAGGCGATCACCTGGGCAATTTGGGGTGAAAGCAGAGCGGCGGTTGAAGATGACGTGATCAATACTGGCGCTAAAGAAGTTAGAGTAGATTTCGTCTTCAAAACAAGCGGGCAAATCTATCGAGTCATTCGCACCCGTCAACGGGGTGGTAGTAGCGTCTTGGAATTTCAAATAGAAACACCAAGCGGGTTTCGCGCACTTACTGGCAAAGGGGTAAGGGCGACACAGGATTTGATTGGTGAACACATCAAGCTGGATTATGATACTTTTATTAATTCTGCCTACCTGCGTCAAGGTCGTGCAGATGAATTCATGCTCAAGCGCCCCAATGAACGAAAAGAAATTCTAGCAGAGTTGTTGAAACTCAATCAGTACGATGAATTGGAAGAACGGGCAAAAGAATTGTCGCGTCAGTTCAAAGCAAGGGCTGAGGAGTTAGAGCGTTCTTTGGAGTCGATGAAAACTCAACTGCAACAGCGTGAGGTGCTCGCCCAAAAACAAGCTAAGGTAGAAGCCGAACTGAATCACCTGCAACAGGTACAGGCATTTGAGAATATTCAATTACAAAGTTTGCAAGTTGTACAGCACCAGCGACAAAGTTGGGAAGATCAACTCAACTTTGTCAGGCAACAATACCAGAATCTGACGCAAGACTGCGATCGCCTCCAGCATGAACACTCAGCAATTAGCAGTCAGCTATCAGATTTAGAAAAAATATTAAGTCAAGAAGCTGAGATTAAAGCCGCATATGCTCAATACGAGATTCTACAATCTCAAGAAGAAGCTTTGGCGGCAAAATTTGCAGAATATACTCGCGCTGAAGCAGGGCGTCAACATTCATCACAGCAGCTTACCAAACAAATTAACGAAATCGAGCGGCAACTGCATGCGGCTGAAGCTCAACTAGAAGCCTTAGAACAACAAGAACGGGAAATTCAGCAAACTCTGACTAAGTCAGATGAAGTAGAAGCTGCTTTGGCACAACTAGCCACAGCGCGTAACCGTGTTGCCCATTTAGATCAGTTGCGGATGCAAGTTTCTCCCCTACTGCAACAGCAAGCAACTTTGCAAAGCCAACTAGATCGCGTTCATGCTGGTTTCGTAGCGCGAATAGAACAGCTAGAAGTTACCGCAAACCAACTGCTATCGCGCTCATCGCGCCAACCGCAACTGCAACAAGCAGTCATGGAAGTGGGAATGCAGATTGAGGAAATGGAGAAAAAGCGGGTTTACCTGCAGCGAGTGCAGGAAAAAGGGCAGGAGAGACGTCACTTTATCGAACGCCTGCAAGCTCAGCAACGGGAGTATGAGAGGTTGTTGGGAGAACTCAATCAAAAACTGCTTCTTCTCCAAAACCCTAATGCTGTTTGTCCATTATGCGAGCGTTCATTGGAGGAACATAACTGGAATCGCGTAGTGGACAAAACCAAGGTTGAGCATAAGGATACAGAAGGACAATTATGGGTATTCCGGGAACAAATGGCTGTTTCAGACAGAGAAATTCAGGTACTGAGGCAGGAATACCGAGAAATATCGCAACAGTTAGCTCCTTATGATACTTTACGCGAACATAGAGGGCAATTGGCAGCACAGTTGCAAGCAACGAGTGATGCCGAACAACAATTACAACAAATTGCTGCTGAAAGACAGCAACTAGAGCGATCGCTGCAAGTGGGTGATTACGCCCATGAGAAACAAGCCGAACTGCGAGAGCTAGAGAAATATCTGCAAACACTCAATTACAATGAGCAAGACCACGCCCTTGCCCGTAACGAAGTTGAGCGGTGGCGGTGGGCGGAGATTAGACTGAGCCAGGTTAAAGAAGCAGCTAAACGACAAGCGCAACTAGCAGCACGAAAACCAGAAATTCAGGCACAAATTGCCCAATTACAAACCAAAATGCAGCTTGAGAGAACTGATTCTGACTGTGCTAGACAAATCGCTGCCCTCGATCACTACATTCGTGAAATTGGTTACGACACTGAAAAGCATCACAACCTGCGCATGGCTACCAGGAAAGCTCAATCTTGGGAGTTACGCTATCAACACCTTTTGGGGGCGCTGCAGCAGTATCCCCAACTCAAGACAAGAGTGCAAGAGTTAGAGGTGTCAATGCATGCGAGATTAACTGAGCGGCAAAAACTTGCTACCCAAATCGAAAGTGTTACCCACCAGATGGAAGAAACAGCAAACCCAACAGCCCAAATTCAAGCGCTACAGCAGCAGATGGCATCACGTAGACAACAACTAGACGAACAAATCGGGCAGTTGGGGCGCTTAGAGCAGCTGAATCACCAACTGGAAACGCTACAAATTCAGTATGAGCAACAACAGCACCAACTGCAACAAGCAAAGCAACAATATCGCATTCATCAGGAATTAGCGCAAGCATTTGGTAAAAATGGCATCCAAGCACTGATGATTGAGAATGTCTTGCCCCAACTGGAAGCCGAGACAAATCAACTACTTTCGCGACTGAGTGCTAACCAGTTGCATGTTCAATTTGTTACACAAAAAGCTGGGCGTCATGGTAAGGCAACAAAGAAAAATGCTAAGCTGATAGACACTTTAGATATTTTGATTGCTGACGCCAGAGGAACGCGAGCTTATGAAACTTACTCTGGTGGGGAAGCATTTAGAATTAACTTTGCTATCCGTTTAGCGCTAGCAAAATTATTATCGCATCGGGCAGGGGCGGCGTTGCAACTGTTGATTGTAGATGAAGGGTTTGGCACACAAGATGCGGAAGGATGCGAGCGCTTAATTGCGGCGATCAATGCGATCGCCGCTGATTTCGCCTGTATCCTCACCGTTACCCATATGCCTCACCTCAAAGAAGCCTTCCAAGCCCGTATAGAAGTCAATAAGACCCAGGAAGGTTCGCAGTTAAGTTTGTTGATTTAAACAACCGTATATTTACGGCTATTATTTTGTAAAAAAACTTTTATCAAAAAATAATTTATTATCTTGTAGTCAAGCGCGTACATTCCTGTTCAATTGCTACTCGCACGAGTTCATTGAGTTAGTCCAAGCGATCACAAAGTCTTTAACTACTTTTAAGTAAATTCACGCAAACAGTATTTCTCTAGGAAGTATTACAAAGGAGAAGGACATTTACTAGGCTCCTTTTGATGTCAAGACGTGTCTTGTAAATCAAGTTTTCAAGCACAGCGTTCACCAATACGGTTAACGAATCAACTGAAAGCCATATCCATTGGTCGAAGGTGGGTAAGGCGGTAAATGATACTTTTCCACACAATTTAATTAAATGGTTGTCAGCAGATAGTCATTTAAGTTTTATCCCAGCTATGGTTAACAGGAGATAAGAGCGTGAATGAAACCACGGACACTAGTGCCAGAATAATTTCGCCTCAACGCCGCAAGTTGATTCATTTTGGAATGATTGCAGGTGCTATGGGAGCTGTTTCGGTAGTCGCTGCCAGTCCGAGCAAAGTACTTGCCCGCCAAACTAGAAATCCAACAGCAGACATTGAATTAATCAATGGTGCGATCGCTCTAGAGCAGAGAGCAGTGAACACCTATCAGGCAGCAGCGCAAAATAACCTTTTGCCCACTAAAGCATACCTAGATGTTGCATTAGAGTTTGCCTCGGATCATACACATCACCGCGATCTACTGAAAAAGGCAGTAATGGAAGTGTTTAAAGCCAAACCCGCAGATGTTTCCAATGTCGGTACCTTCCCGATTCCACAACAGGTTTTGCATGGTGGTGAAGCTGAGGTGCTCAGATATGCCTTGACACTTGAAATGCTGGCATCCAAAGCTTACTTTAATTACATTCGTGACCAGTTGACGACAACAGAAGCCGTGAACATTGCTGCTAACATCATGCCAGTGGAGAACCAGCACGTAGCTGTCTATCGCACAGTGTTAATGGTAGTACTGAATGATAGAGGGCTTTCAGGTGATACTCAACTGGTTCCATATCCATTCTTTAGCGAGCAACCAACGCCACCGGCACCAGTAGCATAGTTTGGATTGGGTGCAAAAATGTCACAATTAGGCTGTGAATATAGCAGTTCTCATATAAATGAAGTACACCCAACTAAAAAAGGAGTCAGGAGCCAGAATAGGGAGTTATCCTGACGAATGACGAATGACTCCTGACTACCGCTCACAGGTGTACTGCAAGCAATTAAGAAACTCTATATAGCCACCAGCTAACCGTTCCCGAAGAGAACCTTCACTAGTGGCTAACCCATGTACTGCGGTATAGAGTTTTTCCCATATGTAAGACATTTCATCTCCTTGTTTTATGGAAACCAATGTATGGAAAACAACAATATAACCAACAATTCGGTCAGCGCACACTTATATCAAATCCGGTTAAATGAACACACAAAGGGTAGGGGCACAGCACTGCTGTGCCCCTACAAATACCATGTGCAATCAACCGGATTTGATATTACAGCGTTATTAGATGCCATCCCCCCACTCGATTGCACTCGCGCGATCGCACTCGCCTCTATTCAACGCTTTCTTGGGCGACTATGAAAAAGCGGTTGAGTACAATCAGCAGCATCTAGCCATAGTAAAAAAACATTACAACATTTGAAGCGATCACCCTATCTGGTATAACTAAAAGCGATCATCTATTATAAGTACCAAAATGCGCTCGCTCTTACTCCTCTTTCAGCCACTCTTCGTAACCACAAGCAAGTAAACGCTGTTTTACTTTGGCGATCGCAGAGGGCGTTGGCACATTAGTTGACTCGACCCCATACACATCATTAAGAACAATATAATAATCCTTCCTAGTGTAGTGAGCTATGACCTCTGCCACACAGCGATGGCTCATCTCATTATAAAGCAGTGCCAAAAGCGGAAAGTAAGATTCTGAGTCTATTCCATTAGGAAAAGCACACGGAATTAGCTTATAGGTACTTAGCAGATAAGGCGCAATACTAACTTGCATTCATTTGTTTCCTGTTAAAGAACAAGGGGAATGGATGTACACATTGAAATCTACACCTAGAGCCAGAGCCGATTTGACAGCATTAACATCCGCTGTCATAGTCACAATCCCCAACTCGTCACCAGTTCCTAAAATAAACAATCTAATTAACCTTAACCAAGCGACACATAAAAACAATGATAAAAACAATGGGAACTTCGTGCGATCGCTGCCGATGCACGCCTGTATCCTCACTGTTACCCATGTGCCTCACCTCAAAGAAGCCTTCCAGACCCGCATAGAAGTCAATAAAACCCAGGAAGGTTCGCAGTTAAGTTTGTTGATTTAGATGACCGTATTTTTGCGGTTATCGATTTTGTCAAAGAAATTTACCATCAAAAAACAACTTATACACAATCGGTACTAAAAAGGGGCATATTGATGTAAGTCAACTAGGCGGTACGCTGCTTGTTGATGATGTAGGCGGGGAACTAGTAAACAAAGACGCTGCCAAAACGGCGCAGCGAAATGGCGCTATCACCCTCTATATCATTCCGGTTATACTGCGAAATCACCACATTTACCATGTTGTTATTGTTATCAACATTGACGTTATATTTGAGAACAATTGGCACAGAAGGATTACGTGATGATTTAGATGGGTAAACAAAACAGTTAATGGGAAGCGGAACCGGACCAAGCGTGATGTCTTGTCCTGAAGGTATATGCTTAGTTTCACCCGTGGAAAGCCCACTCTCCAAACTCCGCTTAGTCTGATTGATTAACTTCAATCGAACTGGAATTTTGGGATTGAAGTGTGCCACAGGCTTTAACATGTCTTCTTGACTATCCTGAGACGGAGTTTGAACAGGCGGAGTTTGGTCAGTAGATTGGGCTAAGACAGAAATTCCCAAATCTGATCTGGGAACATTTGGAATTACAGCACTAGTTTCAAACGGGTTGACAATATTGCAACCTACAGTAGCAACAACAATAGCAGTCATTTTCTGAAGGCGGTTAATCATACTGAGTTGTGTACTAAAAAACTCATCATGAGTTAGATTATCTCAACAAGGCGTTGTCTTACAGAAGATGTGATGGATTTTAATACCTCTGAAAAAATGCTCATTGCCCACTGTCACGTTTGCGGATCCTTGCTGTTCGAGTAGATCGCGATCGTCCAACCTCCCGGTGGATAGGCTCTTGGAGAGCATCAACTAGATCTTCTGGTTTCTGTGGCATGCGTGACGCTCTAGCTTCTGTAGATAACGGGACTAGCTTAGGTCAAAACTGTGAAGTGTAGTGTGAAGTTTAAGCAAGGTTTACCTGTTGTGGGAGAAAAGCAAAGGGTATTGATCCAGACCCGAACCATTACCACTGAGGATTTGCGACCATTAACGCCTCTGCCGCCACACTGGACAATGGCTGAGAAAAAAAGTATCCTTGCCCATATCTACATTTCATCTTTCTGAGTTGTGCGAGTTGCTCTGCCGTTTCTATTCCTTCTGCTGTCACATCCACACCAAGTTTTTCACCAAGCGTCACAATAGTCTCGATGATCTCTAAATTTCCCTCAATTGTAGACCTGCCGCAATTTTAAGAGATATTAATGTTGTCATCTTCAGAACTTACCCTTTTACAGGTTTCAACTGAAATCTGTAAAAGGAAGTATTTAAAGTTAAAATTTAATGTAACTGTGGATATAAGTATTCTTTCAAAGTAGAGTCTCAAAAAACTGGTCTATAATGCTTTGCGTGGTGGATTGATTTCTCCTCTAAGCTTTAGCCAGAGGAGAAATCAAAAGATATATTTTTAGTCGGCAACGCCCTATTTCAACTTAAACTCATCAAACTTCAGCACCTCTGACTCCGGCTTGCGGCTATCAAAACGATAGCTGCTTATCGTAGCCGTACCTGTGTCAAAGATGCTGAAAACCGTGATTTCATTACTTGCAATATACGGCATCGCCTGACCATCTTCTCCCAGCACTGGGGCAATTGTCGGCACTACAGGTTCTAACCCATTAGGATCGCCAAGAAGAGCGTATTCCTCTTTATACCCTATGGGCACTTCTCGCTTGTTCTCACCCCAAGCAGCACCATAAGAGTTACCAACATTAGATGTTTCCAAAAAGTGCATCCCACTGGGACTAATAAAGCGGTTCCACAAATGGGAATGCCCATAAAATACTAACTGTACGTCTTCCGCTTCAAGTAAGGGCATAACATCCCGGATAATGTAATCTGCATCCAGAGGGTACTCATAACGCACCGCCTTAATATTGCCATCTTCATCGCCTTCAATTATCTGCACTGGTTCAGTATAGGCAGGGACAATGTTACCACCCAAAGTATGGGGCGGGTGATGCAACATTACTACTTTATACTTTGCGCCTTTAAACTCAGGGCTGTTGAGTTCTTGCACTAGCCAGTTATACTGCTGGCTACCTTTAGCAATAGGCTCATAGATATGCTGTCCATATCCCCAATTTTCAGGGTTCTGGAAATCTGCTTTTCGTTCCCGATACCTACCCCTAGCGGACTCATCTAAATTAGGAGTCCGCCACATATTTGTTACATACAGTACGACTAAACGCACATCACCAAAGCTGACTGCATAGTAAGTTTTTCCACCCTCTTGACTTTCCGGCAAAGTGAAAATCTCTTCGTAGGTGTCGGTATTAAAGGAATTATCTTTCAGGGATTGCTCCCCATACAATTTGAGCGCAACTGCACGGGGAATTGTATGATCAAATTCATCGTTCAAACTTCCATCAGTAACCCGTCCCATCACCTCATGATTACCAATGCAAGTAAACATGGGCGCATGTTGAATTATTTCACCACCAGTGTAAAATGTTTTAACACCGTTGTTTTCCATTTCATAGTTGCCACGACCTTGCAAACAGGGAAAGAAAGCACCACCACGATGATCATCAAACCATTCTGAGGCGCGATCGCCTATGTTAACCAAATCGCCAGCGAACCAAACCGCATCGACTCGCCCAACGGTTTCCACCACTTTTTGCAGATTTGCCGCTACCATTGGTTTGATTTGATGGTCTGAGGTCAGCAGAATTTTCATTGGTGTGCCTGAACTTGGCGCGCATGCAAGGGTAAACACCTTGCTGCTGACACCCGTGCCATCTTCCCGCACACTGGTGACGCGATAAGCAACCCGTTTCCCTGGAGTTAACTCAGTCACCTCAGCTTCGTGTCGCCAAATCTCACGCTTGACAGGTTGTTGATATTGTGCGTTTTGGGTTTGATTTCCTACTCGTAAGTTCTGGTCTTCGCGTGTACGGCTTAATTGGCTAGTGGTAGCAACAGCAGTTTGATTGAAACTGTCACCGTAGGCAACTGTATGTTGAGAACCAGCAAACTCAGTAAACCACACAACTCGCACTGAAGTTTCGGTTGGTAGTTGCAGAAACGGATCAGTCAGTAGCCGGGGTGCGGAGGTCATAGTTATTTGCCCAGATAAACGCACAACTACCAGCGTAAGGTCTATGGGTAAAACTCAGGCGATCGCAGAACATAAAAACTCCTACGCCCACAGTCCTCTCCATATATATAGCGATTTTAGTCAATCGGAGCGGCGGGATTCGAACCCACGACCTCCACTACCCCAAAGTGGCGCGCTACCAAGCTGCGCTACGCCCCGTTAACCCCCTAATCATAGCAGCAAGTTCTAGAATAATCAAGAACTAAATTTAAAAAACTTTGAGCATTCCACCGGCTTGTAGTAAACCTGGAACGGCAGAAGCATCCCATTTACCTTCTGCACAACGCCCTGTATTCAGGATCAACCTTAGACTGTAGGCATGAGGATAACCTTCCACCTCCATCCATAATAAATTGCTTTCAGCTTCACAAGCAATTTTTTCCTCATCCATCAATTCAGTTGCCAGTTGCTTCATCGTGTCTGCTAGCTGTAATAGTAGGCGACAAAAATCATTTAACTCGGCTTCAGTTAACTCGATTGCCCAATCATCTGTACCCACCAAACCTTTAAATTCAGGTGCGGCTGGCTTCCAGCCAATACGCCAACCGGGTCCATTTTTAAGGAGATGTTCCATAATTGCTAACTGCTAATTGTTAATTGTTAATGGCATGACGACGATTAGCGATTAGCAATTAGCCATGAACAAAATTATGGTTTGAGTTGCTGTGGATGAGTTGGGGTGGTTTCATGTGACTGGGAAGAGGTATCCGGGGTGGGGGCTGATGTATTTTGATTAGGATTAAAAACGTTTGCCAAGGCTTGTACCAAAGCGTCTCGTTGCTGATGGTTGAGACGTTTAATAGCAGCGCGATCGCCATCTATGGGATTTTGCTTCAATAGATCATTCCCCGGATAGCTACTGTCATACATAATTTCATTCGCACCCAGGTAATCAGCCAAAGTCAGCTTCCAATCCAGCCGATAATTTGGCGCACGTCCCTTGACATAAACGTGATACCTAATTAGGCGACTCACTAGGGTGTTGTTTTCGGCAACTTTCCCAGTTTCTTTACTGATGTACTTGTTTTCCCGTGGAAAGTTGGGCAATTGTTGATAAACTTGCTGCCAAACATCACTAGGAATGAATCTTTGAGCTATGGCGGGTTGGGAACCTAGTAAACTAGTAGGGATTGATTTGCCCATCCCTGAACCTAACAGAACTACACCCACCACCATTAAGGCGGTGAGTGTGTGCCAAGGCTTGAACAATGGTTGAATGAACTTGAAATTTTTGCTCATTCTATTTTGAGGCTGGCATTACCTTATATTTCGCCAATAATTTCTGGCTGAGTCAGTTCATCGGACATTTCGATAATTGCCCGTAGCACTGGCTTCATCATTGCATCGTCTGCACTGTCAAAGTCTTCGTAACGCCGACGTTTGGCACGATTTGCCACCTGAACCGTAATGCGGTAGCGATTTGAGGCTGCATTAATCAGATCCTCAGCACGGTGCATAACCTGAGATTGAGTAGTCTCGAACTTAGAACGCTTGAGCATAATCACTGGTTCTTGGGGTCATTCACCAGTTTAGCAGTCTTGTTGATGGTTGATGGTTGATTGGGGAATTGTTCTAACGACCAACAAACCTTTATAGCAGTTCTCATATGAATGAAGTACACCCAACTAAAAAAGGAGTCATTCG
>CAZZXJ010000038.1:17652-20083 GCA_964657905.1 uncultured Stigonema sp. | reverse complement strand
TTAGCGGGTACCCCCGCGTCGGCACGAGCGTCATTATCGCGTTCCGAATTATTTTGACAAGGTAGGCGCAAAGATATGGTACTTTAGCGCTAAATACGCCCAGATGAATCAACGGTTGACTGAATCGAATGCAAGTCAATGTTAAACTTCGTGGCGATCGCATCGAGCACCTTTTGTTCATCTGGTGTAATTGCACCATTAAACTGGGCAATTCTGTAACATTGAGCTATCAACGGTACAGCAAAATCACGGTTGAGTTGATTGAGAAGTGTATCCAGAGGTTGGGGTGATTCAATGTTTTGAGCGATCGCTGCGGGCGTGTTAGAACTAAGGTTTAAAGCTTGCAATTCTGGCAAAATTTCTGACCAAGTCTTATTTGAATTACTGGCAAGGATCATGTGAACTAAGATTTGATCCATGATCGCTTCTTGAGCGATCGCTTTTTCCAGATAATTTTCGCTCTGTTTCTTTAAATCTGCCAGTGTCTGTTCTGAAGTTAAGGACTTTGATGCATCCAACTTCGCTTCATAAAATCGACAAGCAGCATATCCTAATGAATAGATCATCGTCGCATTTGAGCTTGCACCAATTACCGCACCTGCAAAAGGTATATTTCGCAACAAACCTAAACCAGTCTCTTTCAAGAGACGACCGCCACCTAACGCTAGACCAAAAATTCCTAAAACTTCACCTTTACGGGCAGGTTCTTTTAAGTCTAGCCCATAGACAGATGCAATTTGATAAACCATTTCTGACTGCAATTCTGTCGTTGCTGCTAAATCAATTGCCAGCAGAGCCAGCGCTGCTCCTGGCAAAATACTAGTTGCTAGCCCAATCCCCCCGGCTTGAGTTGCTTTTTCCACCATGATGCGGTGAGCAAGCTGGCTGGGTGATTCCTTGGGATGCCGTTGCTTTAGCTTTTTTACTGCCTCTTCTGCCTTTTCCAGATTAACGTTGTCAACACCACCAACGAGCCAATTAAGATTTAACACGCCGGCTAGCTTTCGGATTAGCCAGATCGAAGCTAAGCGATTGGCAACCTGTCCAGCGCCTTGAGTTGCTTGCTCAACAAGCTTTTGTGTTTGTTTTGTCGTTACTTCTCCCACTCCAACTGCTGTTTTTACTACGTCTTGTCCAGCTTGCAAGAAGGATGCCAAAAAAGACGGTTGATCTTTTTGAGGAACCTTGGACAATTGATTGTCGGTGGTTGGCGAAGCTGAAGCGGGTAAGTCAACTGGCTGTTGGTAGGGTTTGTCTTTCATTTTTCAGCACTGTTCTGAAGGTCTTTCTATTCGGGTTTTAGCGCTAGTGCGATCGCTTTTTCCTCTCTCTGCAAGTACAATTTGCCGAATATTTTAAGTGATTTATCAAAGAAAACGGCGAGGAATCTCACTGCTTGTAGGGGTGGGAGGAATCGACGCCTCGCCCTTTCGGGCATAGGGCATAGAAAACGCACCCATGCCCGATGCCCACGAAATCCCACCCCTTTAAGGGGTGGGATGAGTTTAAACTCAATCTGTTGAACATTCAGAGGCGATGCGCCTGATCGCCACCTCACCCTTACCCTATCCCTTCACCTCTAGTCCCTTAACTTTTTCAAGATTACTGTCTAAAAAATTGTGAGTTTTCATAACGTCGTAGAGGTTAACGTCTGTTTCTAGTAAGCAGGCGTGTCCACTATGAGGTAAGGTCACCTTTTTGGCGTTGGGTAAGATATTGACTAAACGTTTAGCTTCAGCTAAAGAGGGTAAAAGCCGATCGCAGGCACTAGCCATTACCAAAACTGGTTGAGTGAGATGACGTAACTGCTCCTCATTAACATCAAACTCCTTAACTAGAGCCAACCGCCAGAGAACGGTTGCTGGCGGTACCGAGCGCATAGCTTTTAAAAGTTCTTGGCGATCGCTGCGAGAAATGCGTTGCAAAGCTGCTAAAAATGGCAACAGACCGAGTGCGCTAATGTCATAAAGGGATGATGGTGCTAGGTAAGTTAGTTGTGATACCCAATTCAACCAAGGGCGAAGATGAAAACTAGAAGCTGGGTTAATCAGAATGATGCGTTTAAATAGCTGCGGTGCAGCAACAGCCACTTTTTGAGCCAAACAACCCCCAAACGACTCTCCGCACAGGTAAACTGACCGCTGGGGGCTTTTTTTTAGTTCGGCATCGATCAAGTCCAATACACTATTAGTTAGCACGTCCCAACTGTTAAAATCTTCACGCGGGATCGCCAAACATCGGACATCAAAGCCAGCTTCTAATCCAGCAGTTTGCGATCGCAACAGTTGACCCGTTCCATCCATTCCTGGCAAATATACAAACAGCGGATATTGTGGCTGTAGGCGTTTAGGAGTGAGGAAACACGGATTTAGCTCAACTTTTGGGATTGTCATTGGTTAAGAGTCAATAGTCATAGAAGTCAGGAGTCAGG
>CAZZXJ010000038.1:12925-17642 GCA_964657905.1 uncultured Stigonema sp. | reverse complement strand
TAACAACTAACAACTAACAAAGGTTCTAATAACAACCTTCATGTAGCAATTTAGCAATTTCAGATTGACAGTGATCTGTCAGTTCGCCTACAACTGTTTTCGCTCCCCGACCGTGGTATTTTTCGTGATGTTGGGGCTTAATCCAATAGGGACGCCCAATGAACACGGCTACTCGACTATATATTACCAACGGATGCCAACCTGCTTGATTAAATAAAGGCTCTGAAGGATCAAAAAAACTTAAAAGTTTTAGAGGTACGGCGGATGTGTTAACTTCTTCAAAGGAGGCAATTGCGATGGGCAGAATTGCTAAATCCTGCACCTGTGCTCGCAATGCCAAATGGGCAAATCCCCGGTGAAATTCGCCGACTTGGTTTGGCTGGGTAACTTTTACCATTGGTTGAGTTCCTTCGGGAAACACCCCCACCACCTGCTTTGACTGTAAAAGCATCTGTGACTGCTGAAAAAAGCTCTGCTGACGCCCGTCACTGGCTTCCAAGGGAAAGCATCCCAATTGGGCTGTGACAATCTCCCGCATAACTGGCACTTGCCCCATGTAGTGATGGCAAGCAAAACGAATCGGACGCGATATCGCCGTCATCAGAATCGGTGCATCCATAAAGCTGCGGTGATTGCTTACTATCAGTACGCTAGCATCCTGGGGAATGCGATCCTCGTAATAGAGAAACATTTTCATTGACAGCGCTGCCAGTAAGCAACGAGAAATCTCCAGGGGGCTATTTACGCTCATGCCTTTTGAATATAAATTTTTACCCAATATTGCCGTCTATCTTAGTCTAGTTTTTACATTTCTTAACCAAGGAGACGACTGCCGTAAGATAGAGATGTCTGATCTGACAAAGGCAGCAAAATTGTCTTGTAAATAAGGATTCTGTATTCCCAGTGACACATAACAGAATAAAAAGCTTTAATCAAGTTGTTATCGGATTTTTGCCGAATTTTTTGCAGAAATTCACTGGATTTATACTTATTATTCAACAACCCTGGATTAGAGAAATTTGCTAGTATTAAGGTGTTTCTGGAAAAACTGGTAGTTTTATTATATAATGGCGAGGTTTTGGCCCTTTAAGTAAGATAGAAAACAGTCTTAACAAGTTATTTTTATTCTGCATGAATCTAGTGGATAAAAAAGAATTGACATTTGCTCTGACGACTCCCCTATATTATGTAAACGATTTACCCCACATTGGCAGCGCTTACACAACAATGGCAGCAGATGTGGTGGCAAGGTTTCAAAGACTTTTAGGGCATTCGGTACTGCTGATTACAGGTACAGATGAGCATGGACAAAAAATTCAACGGACAGCCCAGAGCAAAGGGCTTGAGCCTCAAACCTTTTGTGATGAAATGGCTATTGGTTTCGTCTCTCTGTGGCAGTTGCTAAACATTCAATACGATCGCTTTATTCGGACTACCGATTACCGCCATGAAGCGATCGTCAAAGAATTCTTCCAGCGAGTATGGGAAAGTGGTGATATTTACCTGGGACAACAACAAGGCTGGTACTGCGTCTCCTGTGAAGAATTTAAAGAGGAACGGGAACTTTTAGAGGGGCATCGCTGTCCTATCCATCCAAATAAAGAAGTTGAGTGGCGAGACGAGCAAAACTACTTTTTCCGCTTATCCCAATATCAAACTCCACTGCAAGCACTGTACAAGTCTAAACCTGATTTTATCCAACCACAAAGCCGTCGTAATGAAGTCCTCAACTTTGTAAATCAGGGGTTGCAGGACTTTTCTATTTCGCGGGTGAATTTGGAATGGGGTTTTCCAATACCAGTTGATCCCAAACACACGATTTATGTCTGGTTTGATGCGCTGCTAGGTTATGTAACAGCATTGCTAGAACCAGAGGCAGAACCAACTTTAGAAAATGCTCTAGCGAAATGGTGGCCAATCGACTTGCACTTAATTGGTAAGGATATCCTGCGCTTCCATGCAGTTTACTGGCCGGCAATGCTGATGTCAGCTGGCTTGCCTCTACCAGATCGAGTCTTTGGGCATGGCTTTTTGACTAAAGATGGTCAGAAGATGGGTAAAAGTATGGGTAACACCCTTGACCCCGTAGCACTCATTAAGTGCTATGGTGCAGATGCCGTTCGTTATTACTTCCTTAAGGAAATCGAGTTTGGCAAGGATGGCGATTTTAATGAAAGTAGATTCATCAATGTTCTGAATGCAGATTTGGCAAATGATTTAGGTAATTTGCTTAACCGCACTTTGGGTATGGTGAAGAGATATTGCGCTGGCAATGTGCCGCAAATCACAAATGAAGCTATTCCTTCTGAGCAGCCTTTAAAATCCATTGGTTTACGTCTAGGGGAACAGGTAAAAAATGCTTATGAAGCGCTAGCTTTCAATCAAGCTTGCGAGGCTGTTCTCATGCTAGTGCAAGCTAGCAATAAGTTTATTGATGATCAAGCTCCTTGGTCATTGTATAAAAAAGGACAGCAGCAAGCGGTTGAACAGGTATTGTATGCAGTTTTAGAGTCAGTGAGACTAGCAGCTTATCTCCTGTCTCCAGTTATTCCGAATATTAGTAGCGATATTTACCAGCAGCTGGGCTTCGGAATAGATTTTAACGCTCAAATACAAACTTCAATTATCGCCCCTTTTGCGATTCATGGGACATGGGGAGTACTCAGCAGTCAACAAAAGTTAGGTGAACCTCGTCCAATTTTTAAACGAATAGAACCCCTGGAAAACGGTTAGTCCTTTCAAAGTCTGTTTTTTTAAATTTGTCAGGGCTAAATTTATTAGTCCTGAAAGATTATCATAATTTGCTCTAATGTGCATTTACACTTAGAAAAAAGTATCAATTATTACAAAATAAAAAATGAGGTATGACAACAATGTTGAATAACTTGGACAACGACTCAATATTTACGCCAGAACAAGTTTTGGAAAATCGGGGTCGTGTCGCCATATTTATAGATGGCTCAAATTTATTTTATGCAGCGCTGCAACTAGGAATCGAAATTGATTATACGAAGCTACTATGCCGCCTAACAGGGGGATCTAGGCTGCTACGTGCTTTCTTCTACACAGGTGTAGACCGAACTAACGAGAAGCAACAGGGTTTTCTCCTGTGGATGCGTCGCAACGGCTATCGAGTTATTGCTAAGGATTTAGTACAGCTGCCAGATGGGTCAAAAAAAGCCAATTTAGATGTAGAAATTGCAGTGGATATGATGGCTTTAGTAGATTCCTATGATACAGCAGTTTTAGTGAGTGGCGATGGCGATCTGGCATACGCAGTCAACTCGGTTAGCTATCGTGGTGTGCGGGTAGAGGTGGTTAGTTTGCGATCAATGACAAGCGACAGCTTAATCAATGTTTCTGATCGCTATATTGACTTAGAAGCCATCAAAGATGATATCCAAAAAACTCCTCGCCAAAGTTTTCCTTATCGACCGTTGTCCGGGATAACTTTCTTGGAAGAACCAAGACAAACCGATGGTCACTTGGAAATTCAAGAGTGATGAAGCAGCAACAGAGAGGACGGGGAATGAGGGAGATGAGGAGGATGAGGGGGAATTTACCTGCTTCCTCATCTCCCTCATCTCCGTAATTGTTATCGGGCTGATTTCCTGTGGGGATCAAACCAATACAGCGAATAAATCCTCTGCCGAGAGTCAATCTCCCCAAGATGTGCAGAGCAATTTGAATTTCTTTGATGTCACTTTAGAACAGGCAGATGAATCGGGACGACCTATTTGGAAAGTCAAAGCTAAACGAGCGAAATATACTAAAGAAAAACAAATTGGTAAAGCTGAAAGTCCATATGGTGAACTTTACCAAGATGGTCAAGTAGTTTACCAAGTACAAGGACAACAGGCAGATATTAAGGAGGATGGTAAGGAACTGTTTCTCAAGGGAAATATTATTGCCACAGACCCACACAATGGCGTGGTAATGCGAGGTAATGAATTGGAATGGCGACCTAAAGAAGATTTGTTAATTGTCCGTGACCAGATCAATGTTACCCACAAACAATTACAGGGGGTAGCGCAGGAAGCACGAGTAAAAACTCGCGAACAGCGCATGGACTTTTCAGGTCACGTTATAGCAAACTCTACTGATCCGCAAGTGCAAATGCGAACTGAGCATTTAATCTGGCAGATAAAAGAGGAAAAACTCATCGGCGATCGCCCTGTCCAAATTGACCGCTACACAAATAATCAAATTACTGATCGTGGTCAGGGAGATACTGGTGAGCTCAACTTAAAAACTAAAATTGCTACCGTTAAAAAGAATGCCCAAATAGAATTACTAGACCCGCCAATGCAAGTAGCTAGTAACTCGATGATCTGGAACCTGAACACGGAAACTGTAACGACAAATACTCCTGTACGTGTGTTGCAACGTGCTGACAATCTCCGCGTGACTGCCAATCAAGGTGAAATGAAGATACCGCAAAAAACTGTTTATTTAACAGGTAACGTCAATGGTGTTGGACAGCGTGGTCAGTCACTCCACTCTCAGACCCTAACTTGGTATCTTAACACTCATTTAGTTGCAGCCGAGGGAAATGTAGTTTATCACCAAGTTGACCCACCATTAACTTTTACAGGTCAACAAGCCTCCGGTAATCTAGAAGCAGACACCATCGTCGTTAACGGTGGTAATTCTGGAGGCAGGGTAGTTACACAGATTGTTCCTCAATAAAGAGTCATTAGTCATTGGTCATTGGTCA
>CAZZXJ010000038.1:0-12915 GCA_964657905.1 uncultured Stigonema sp. | reverse complement strand
ATGACAAATGACTAACCTTTATACAAAATTTCATTACGACTGACTGTACCTAATTCATGTGCAGCGTTTAAGCTTGGGTGAGGAGTTAAAGCGGCGGGAAGCGAGGGTGCTATTTGAAGTTGCTGTACAAGACGTTGTAACAGTTGGTCTTGCCCAGTGCGGAAGCCCGCTAGATTTGTACCACGGTTAATGATGGCAAACCAGACTAAACCGCGATCGCGTGTGGGCATCACTCCAGCTAAAGCACTGACATCCCGAAGAGTCCCAGTTTTGATTACCGTGGCAGGGGGGATATGTCGGCCGTGTATTGTTCCACGATGATCTAACCCAGACATAAGAAATAAATCAGCCAGATCTAGCTGATAGGTAAATGCTTCCTGTTGAAGCGCCATTAACATGGCACAAATAGCTCTTGGGGAAATGCGATTTTCCGGTCCTAGTCCTGAACCATTAATTAACTGAATTTCTGACTCCGGTACCCTAGCAAGCTTGGCTGCGGTTGATTGTACTACAGTTGCGCCCCCCACTGACTCTGCCAGCATTTCTGCCATATCGTTGTTACTAAAAACATTCATCTCCTTAATGAGTTGTTTGAGCGGTAACGAATAGTGACGTAGCAGCAAGGTTTGTTGTGGTGCCATCATTGCTACTTGCACTTGCCCAGTAATGACAACTTGAGGCTTGGGAGTCCCTTTGGGCATCAGCGAGTATTGGTAAGTAGCAGGACGAGGCCAAGTGGTGTAATTCAGTGCTTGCTTGAGCATCTGACCTGCTAGTAGCGGATGGCGTTGGAAATTTAGGGCGAAACTGCCAGTAATGACTAAATTCCCTTTGACCTGCTTGATGCCCATTTGGTTGAGAGTATTACCAAGGGCGATCGCTTCTTCCCAAACAAATAAAGGATCGCCACCGCCAGTAATCACCAAATCGCCCTGCAACACCCCATTTTGCACTGGTCCTGTAGCACTTACCAGAGTCTGAAACTGGTGGTCTGGTCCCAAATTTTTTAAAGCAACTAGCGTAGTGGCAATCTTAGTTAAGGAGGCAGCAGGTAGAGGAGTAGTACCTTGGTGATTAGCCATGAGTATGGGTCCCGACTGCATCCACACTCCCTGACTCTCCGTTTGATTAAGCGCCACCAGTTTCAATGTTTGCAGTTGCTGCAGATATTCTTGCACTGTGGTAGCCCCAGATGGATTTGGATCAGGGGCAAGAACCAAGCCCGGGCTACTTTCCCATGTTAATACGTCTAAAGCATCTAAAGGCTTGACCTCTACCCCTGCCATCTGTAGCCAAAGTGAAATCAAACCTGAACCAAATAATTCCAGCATGCTTCATTCCTCTGTAGAATGTGCTACTTTTTTCCGGCAACAATATGTTAGGTAATCAATGCCATTAAGCATTGAGTAATGATAACTGCTGATATGAGCTTGCGGAAGTGGGGTGGACAATAAATTTGTGGTAGAAGGCATGACCCTCATTTTAGTTTCAGTATGCGTCAAGATTGTAAGATGACAACGTTTCCCAATGTTGCCTTTTATTTCCGGACACTCATTTCTAAACGTATACCCTCTTAATCTGATGCTTTCAGGTTGTCCCTTTACTAACATATAAACAGATACTTCTACTGATAGAGTTTAAAAATTTACTTCATTTTTTGGAATAATACTGTTGCAAATCCGCACATAAGTGTCTTTACCAACGGGGCTGCCTGTAACAACATCTCTCGAAGATCCGTTCGTGTCCTCCACAGACCATAATTCGGCTATGTTGAAAATTTTCTATTCTATAACTTTGTACTTCAGCCCTTTAACTGACATGGTTGTGTCTATGCAAGATCTTCCTAATGTCAGCGCCTAAATCAGGCAATTTTTTTTGATTTTAGGCAGCCATCCTTGTTTGTTGCAGTATGGGCACTAGTACCGCTTGGCGGAATTAAAAATTAAAAATTAAAAAAGCTGATGATGCAAGCTTTTCGATGATTCTGAATGGTTGCTTTATTTCCGCGCCCCGTGTACTAGTACTCTGCGGCGTTCGTCAAAAGTAAAAAGTCACTCATGTTTATATATCAACGCTTGTGTCTGTTTTAAATGGTTACTTTATTTACGCGCCCCCTGTACTAGTCAATCAACAAGTTACCTGAAACGCCCCTGTTGGCTCCCAAGTGCCGACTCGCAGATCATAAGAATAGGACTTACGCATTGACAGAAATAGTCAAGTATGCAGTGGAATGAGTCAGGCTGCGGAGCGCAATATTCATTTGGGTAGACCACCTTACCGTAGGGGCGCGGTTTCCGCGCCCTTACCATGTGGTCAATTCTACGAGATGAAACGACCGAATTCCGTTATCCACATGATGCTCAAGAGCGTATAGTGCGTAAGTCCTAAAGAACTCCAAAAAGCGATATGAGTGAATCCGCCAGTATATTAGGTACTCCTAATTAGTGGCGGGAAGATGTCAATGTAGTGATTCGTGTTATGTTGGGCTTGGCAGAACCTCTTATGTAAGTCAGAAATCAACTACTTTCAACAGAGGCATCTGGTAAAATTTGTAAGGTTTCTAGAAGCTCTAAGCAATGGGATCGACTGGCGTACGGATCGCAATTGATGCAATGGGAGGGGATCACGCACCCGGTGAAATCGTAGCTGGCGCACTGCGGGCACGGGAAGAATTGGGTGTGGAAGTATTGTTGGTGGGAGATCCCCAAAAAATTCAATGCCAACTGCCCCCAAAAGCAAATTTGGGGTTCTTAGAGATTGTTCCTGCTGAGGAAGCGATCGCCATGGACGAGGAGCCTTTGAGCGGCATTAGACGCAAACCCAAGGCTTCAATTAACGTGGCGATGGATTTGGTAAAGCTAAGTCGGGCAGATGCCGTGGTTTCTGCCGGTCATTCTGGGGCGGCTATGGCAGCAGCTTTGCTCCGTTTAGGACGACTGCCAGGAATTGACCGTCCAGCAATTGGCGCGGTATTTCCCACAATAGTAGCGAGTAAGCCAGTGCTGATACTTGATGTCGGCGCAAATGTAGACTGCCGCCCCAAATTTTTAGAGCAGTTTGCTGTTATGGGGTCGGTTTATAGTCAGTACGTCTTGGGTACTCCAGAACCTAAAGTAGGTTTGTTGAATATTGGTGAAGAAGACAGCAAAGGCAATGATGCAGCCGTTCGTGCCCACCAAATGCTGCGTGAAAATTCTCAAATTTCTTTTATTGGCAATGCGGAAGGGCGTGATGTGCTTTCCGGTCGCTTTGATGTGATTGTATGTGATGGCTTTGTGGGCAATGTGTTGTTAAAATTTGCCGAGGCAGTGGGAGAAGTGCTGCTGCAAATGCTCCGGGAAGAGTTACCCCAAGGATTGCGCGGTCAATTGGGTACGGCAATTTTAAAACCAAACCTCAAGCGGCTCAAGCAACGGGTAGACCACGCGGAACACGGCGGTGCTTTACTTCTAGGTGTGGCAGGAATTTGCATTATCAGCCACGGTAGCTCCCAAGCACCTTCAATTTTTAATGCAATTCGCATGGCGAAAGAAGCAGTGGATAACCAAGTGCTGCAACAAATTCGGCTTCAATATCAAAGTCTACAGCGCGAAAGCAGTTAGCAGTTATTAGTCAACCTTAGTGGTTAGTACTTAGTGGCTACTATAACTTTCAACAACTAACTACTAACTAATAACTGATAGCTTGGGAGATGTAGAAGTGCAAAATTTAGGAATAGCAATCACGGGAAGTGGTTCGGCAGTACCAGCAACTCTCTTAGATAACCAGGGACTTACTGAACTAGTAGATACATCAGATGAGTGGATAACCACAAGGACAGGAATTCGTCAACGGCGGTTGGCGTCCTCTGGTGAATCTTTAACTACGCTTGCTACTGCCGCCAGTAGAAAAGCGCTCACGGCCTCAGGAATAACACCACAAGACTTGGATTTGATTATATTAGCCACCTCCAGCCCTGATGACTTGTTCGGCAGTGCTTGTCAGATTCAGGCTGAGTTGGGAGCCAAGAAAGCCGTAGCCTTTGACTTGACAGCTGCCTGCTCCGGTTTTGTTTTTGGATTGGTTACTGCCGCCCAATATATCAGGACAGGTGTCTACACAAATGTACTCCTAATAGGAGCAGATATCCTCTCCCGGTGGGTAGATTGGCAAGACAGAGGCAGTTGTGTACTATTTGGCGATGGTGCCGGTGCTGTGGTATTACAGGCGAACTCGTGCGATCGCTTGCTGGGATTTGAACTCAAAAGCGACGGCACCCAAAACAGCCAACTCAAACTTGCCTATACACCTGAGCCTACAGACCTTGTTCAAGGTGTAAATGTCGGTAAAGGTAACTTTCAGCCGATCACCATGAACGGCAAAGAAGTCTATCGCTTTGCTGTACAAAAAGTGCCAGAAGTCATCGACAAAGCTTTGTTCCGTGCCAACCTTAGTGTTGACCAAATAGATTGGCTACTATTGCATCAAGCCAATCAGCGCATTATCGACGCTGTGCGAGTGCGCTTAAATATTCCAGAGCATAAAGTTATCAGTAATCTCGCCAACTACGGCAACACCTCTGCCGCCTCCATCCCCCTAGCTCTAGATGAAGCTGTGCAGCAAGGAAAAATTAAGCAAGGGAATGTCATTGTGACATCAGGCTTCGGTGCAGGTCTGTCTTGGGGAGCGGCAATTTTTCAATGGGGAAGATAGAAATTTGTTAATTGTTGATTGTTCAATTAGCAATTAGCAATTAACAATTAACAATTAACCAATGACAAAAACCGCATGGGTCTTTCCCGGACAAGGTTCTCAGTCGCTGGGAATGGGAATGGATTTACTAAACCTACCATTAGCTAAGGACAAGTTTGCCCAAGCTGAGGAAATTTTAGGCTGGTCTGTAACCGAAGTTTGCCAAAACGATACTGAAAAGTTATCACGCACCCTCTACACTCAGCCGTGTCTGTATGTGATAGAAAGCATTCTCGCTGATATCTTGCGGGAAAAGGAACAACCAGATTTAGTTGCAGGTCATAGTTTGGGAGAATACATCGCGCTCTACGTGACTGGTGTATTTGACTGGTCTACTGGGTTACGTCTAGTGAAGCGTCGTGCTGAACTCATGGATAATGCAGCAGATGGTATGATGGCTGCTCTGATGAATTTTGACCGCGAACAACTAGAGACAGTCATGGTTGACACTCCTAATGTGGTGTTGGCAAATGACAATAGTCCAGCTCAGGTCGTTATTTCTGGTACTCCAGAAGCTGTACAAGCAGTAATGTCCCAAGTAAAGGCAAAACGTGCAATTCCCTTGAAGGTTTCTGGAGCTTTTCACTCACCCCTCATGGCTACTGCTGCTGGTGAGTTTCAAGAGGTTTTAGAAGTTGTCGAATTTCAGCAAGCTTTTGTACCAGTATTATCTAATGTAGAACCAGTTCCATCTGTTGATGGCGATGTTTTAAAGCAGCGCCTGATCCGACAAATGACTAGTTGTGTACGGTGGCGAGAAATTTCACTTTTTTTACCAGCAAACGGCATTGAGCGAGTCGTGGAAATTGGTCCTGGTAGCGTTTTGGCAGGTTTGATTAAACGCACTTGCTCTAATTTAATCTTAGAAAATGTCCGAAGTGCTGCTGATTTGCCTGCTTAATCTATTTTTAATCTTTATTCACGAGTGAGATTTGGTTGAATGCTTACTGCGTCTGTACAGTTTTTTGCTATGCTAAATATTCTGTCAGATTTAAATTATCTTCTGTGGGCAAAAGCCGCGAACCATTAATTAGTCTGTTGCTCTACCACGCCTTTAAGTGGTCTGTGGTTAGTCCCATGCTCCACACTTACTTTCGGGGGCAGATCTATGGTGCCGAAAATGTCCCTAAAACTGGACCACTGGTAGTAGTAAGCAATCATGCGAGTAACTTTGACCCGCCAATTGTTTCCAGTTGTGTACGCCGTCCAGTGGCGTACATGGCAAAGGAAGAATTGTTTAAAATCCCGATTTTGAAACAAGCGATTGAGTTGTACGGTGCTTACCCAGTGAGTCGGGGGTCTGCTGATCGTACTGCTATCCGCGCAGCGTTGAAGTGTCTTGATGATGGGTGGGCTTTAGGTGTTTTTTTGCAAGGTACTCGTACCCCAGACGGACGGATCACAGACCCTAAAAGAGGGGCAGCGCTCATTGCTGCCAAGACAAAAGCACCTCTAGTGCCAGTTTGTTTATGGGGTACTCAGGCAATAGAGCAACTCGGTTCGCTGCGTCCAGTTCCAGTGACGGTGCGAATTGGCAAATTGATTGATGCGCCTAGTTCCACTGCTAAAGAGGAATTGGAGATGGTAACGCAGCAGTGTGCCGCAGCGATTAATGCGCTCCACGATTTAGGGCGATGAGTGGAATTTTTTAACGAACCGCAGAGGAAGCACACAGAAGGAATGGAGAGGGATAATAATAACTAATGACTCATGACTAATCAAGATTTAAAAGCGCAATTAACAGAAAATCTGGATGAGGCTGAGTGGGAGTGGCTAATTCCCCATGTGCAGAGGGATTCAGTGATTTTGGTTGTGGCGGAATTAGATTTGTTAGATGTGGGGGTGGCGATCGCCAGCGATAATGTATCCCAAGTGCAAAGCTGGATTGATCAGGCATTGATTGCCAAGCCTTCAGTTACTCAGGTGGGAGAGTGGAATGGCGATCGTACTAAGCGATTTATTACTCTGATTGTGCAGCCTTATGTGCTAGTGCAAGAAAAAGCCACTGCTCATGGGATTAAAAGGACTAAAACGACCTGCACTTAACATAGGTGTCACCACACTTTAATTCACCGTCTATCTTTCGCCTGTTCCGTCCCTGTATAACCAGTTGCTACCCAAAGTATGGCTCTCACTCCATCGCGAATAGATTTTGCCATTGGTTCAGGGGAGTGTTCAGAAGGAACTGGCACTGGTTTAAAATCAATTCCCCGACTACCTAAGACAATCTCGCCCACGACCTTAGCACGGCGCATATGGTAGTCAGAAGTAATCAAATACACACTCTTGACTCCGCGAGACTTCAAATCGTCTACAATAGTGGTGAAGTTCTCTACTGTATTATTTGCCTCATAGTCTAAGTGCAACCGCTTAGTATCAACTTTGGCTTTGACAAACACCTGTGTAGTCACCCTTGGGGGACTACCCCCAGAAATCCAAATGGGTAACTTGGGATGTTTTCGAGCAAAATCTGCTGTAAACTTCTCCCGCTCTAATTTCGTTGTTGAACCACCCAGGACTAAAATTGCTTGGGGTTGCGCAAATTGGCTTTGGATCTCCTTGTAACCCCACAAAAGCATTAGTGGTAGGACTAGGAGCGTAAACCGAAAAGAAGGATTTTTAGATAGTAACTTATTCAAGGTTCTATCACTATCAGCTGCTTGGATAATTTTTTCTATTCAAAGAATAATTATGTACATTAGCAGATTTATGAAAAACACACCCAAACACAAATTTGGGTGATTTTCCAGTTACTTAGGCTTTTATATTAAATCCGGTTTAATTACCTCCTTTTTCTAAAGTCCCACTAAAGAGGGCAAATAGGGGTTACACATGCCGATTTAAGACCAACTGTACTTAAAAGCCAGCGGTTTCCAAACCATGGACGATTTTATTCGCTATTCAAGCAGATACAAAGCCTTTCCGGCTAAATTTATTGAATTTTTTTCACAAAACGGGACTGGCCAGATTCGAACCGGCGACCTAGCGCTTAGGAGGCGCTCGCTCTATCCAGCTGAGCTACAGCCCCAAATGGATATCACTTAATATGATACCATTTTTAGCGGGACTGCCAGGAGTTGTCCCAAGGTCCGCCACCTGTTTCTAATCCACAAAGAAAACTGTGTGCTTTCAGGATAATTTTTGTTTGCCCACCACTGAATTCTCGCAGTTCTAAATTTAACTGCCCCTGCATAGTGTCACGACAGCAAAAGACTAAACCATTTTCCGTCGGCGCACGTAGGTGAGTACCAGATAAGTCAGTAGTTCCTACCAACTCAACCTCATACTTTCCGTTTCTAGCTTGCATCTCCCATCTTCCCCAAGGCTGAATATTCCAGTGTACTTGTGAGTTCCAAGGCACGAACTCATAAAATTTGCCTTGATAGTGCAAGCCAATCATTGCCACAGATTCCATCCACCACAGTACTCCCCGCCGTCCCCCACCTGCGGTTAATGCGACCGATTCTCCCTCAAAGCTATTGCAGTTCACCCAAAACCATCTTTGAGGAAATGCACCGCCCCAATTTTTCTCACTATAAGCCGGGGCGTTGGTGAATTCGTAGCGTTTGCCATTCCAGTCTATCCAACCAGAAGCCAAACCGTGAGCCATTAAAATTTGCCATCCAGGTTCAAAAATTGGCAAAAATGATAGCCAGCCTGCGGTAGATTGCTGAATACTTCCTTGATTACCCCAACCTAGCAGTGGCTTAATTTCATATTGCCAACGACAATAGTCACCAGTCCCCGGATCGTGAATTGCGCCCTGATTCAGGTTAGCTGTGGCTTGATAGCCTTCTTTTACATGACGCTCAAACTCCACTGGTAGAAGGTAGAGGGGTTGGATGTGTAGGTCTGTTTTCCCCCAATGACCCAAAGCCAACTCATTGCGACAAGCCCAAAATTTGCTCACATCCCCAAAAGTACGCCACAAATACTGATCGTTTGGACCTAGAATTTGTGCTGCGCCGCCGCTGTTGGGTTTACCACCTATGGGGTCTTCGATGGAGTACATGAAAGCAAAGGTCTGACCTTCTGTGGGCAAAGTTACGCGGTAATACCAACCTTCAAAAAAGCGGCGACTACTACGATCCCAATGGTAGCCGTTGTGGGGTGTTTGAGTTGAGTAACTCGGATTTGTGGGAATACTAACCATAGATTCAATTTGCTATCTATTCTCAATATGAGCGATGCCTTGTCCTTCCTTAGAGGAGGTGAAGCAAGCTTACCGCAAACTGGTTAAGATTTGGCATTCTGATCGTTTTCCTCTTCCACAGCAAAAGCAGGAAGCCGAGGAAAAAATCAAAAAATTGACCAAGCTTACGAACATCTGAAGTTTAGAGAGCCAAGTTATAAAAATCAATTTTATCCCATTTATGCAATGGCGAAACTTTTTACAGCAGGGGATGAATAAAATGATAAGTAGGTGAACAAAAATATTTCCAGTGATTGCATAGGCGGAACGCCTTCGGTGTAGGGTACGAAGTGAAGCAATCCCAAACCCACGCGATTGCTTCCCAAGCGAAGTGCGCTTCATTCGCGGCGGACGTTGTGTAATTAATTCTGTTCACTTACTTAATAGGAAGATATTGTGAGGCAATTGAGGACTTTACCCAAGCAATTCGCCTCAATCCCAATCACGTAGAAGTATATAAATACCGGATCTAGCAATCTTATTTGATAGGTGAAAATTCCCAGCTTTAGAAACCGCCACTCTCAGGGTTCCCAACCATGAGGTCGTTGATGGAGTATATGAAAGCAACGATCTGCTCATGTTTGGGTAAAGTTACGTGGTAATACTAGCCATCAAAGAAGCGACGAATACTAAGATTTCAATGGTAGGCGCTGTGGGGTGTTGGAGTTGAGTGACTCTGATTTCTGGGAATAGTTAACATGGATTTACGATTGTGCCTATTTTCCCAGTATGAGCGATGATAGCCTTGACATAAATCATGCCTACTCTATCTTGGATCTGAAACCTAGTGCATCACAAGCTGATGTTAAGCAAGCTTATCGTCAGCTGGTTAAGACTTGGCATCCTGATCGTTTTCCTCTTCCACAGCAAAAGCAGGAAGCCGAGGAAAAAATCAAAAAAATCAATGCGGCTTACAACCAGCTCAAGTCTTATCAGCCCAGCTTTGCAAATCCATCTTTCCCGACAAAACCAACAAAAATTTATACCAATAGCTCTAATGCCGAAAAATTCTACAACTGCGGAGTAGAGAATGCAAAACTAGGAAGATACGAGGAGGCGATCGCCAGTTTTACTCAAGCTATTCGTCTCAATCCTTACTATATGGAAGCATACAAATACCGTGGGTTGATCTGCTCCCAACTAGGATATGAATATAGAACCACCTCAGACTTAAATAAAGCTGCACAGCTAGAACGGCATTTGAGAAATCAACAAACGAATTCTGCATCACCATCGTCAAGACGCAAATCAAAGCCAAAATCCCTTTTAGCTCGGTTTTTCCAATGGATAAAGCGTTTACTGAGGTTCAAATGGCAATTCAGATGAAGCGCAACACCCAACCGACGCCTTTGCTTTTAGCATACTGTGAGTAATGGGGAATTTTCAGCACAGATTGGAAAACTTTCTTGAAAGAAGATGAGGATACACCCGCAAAGTAGTGACAGCTATTTTTTCTTCAACCACCAAGTACAGCAGTCAACCTATGACACAACTCCATTGGCTAGAAGTTAGCGAATATGCCTCCCTTTCTCTGTCTACAATTGGAATCGTTACAGCCGCAGTCACTCAACAGATTGTCTACGCAGTAGCTCCCCTAACTTTAACTATTGGCTTGAACATAGCTAATCGGGAAAGGTTAAAGTATTTGAACCAGCAGGATCACGCCCACGCGCTTGCCAAACTAGACCTACTTATCGACCCACTCAGACAGCGACTGGAAAACTTTGATACCTTTACGCAAAAACTGAGTACAACAACTGGGCAACAATTTGAACAATTACGGAATAGTCAGCAGCTTTCCATCGATGTTTTTTCCCAGCGTCTCACTAAACTTGATGCCTTGACACAACAGTTGCTTATAACCGTTCAACAACAGATCCAGGAATTACAGCGCAACCAAGAGGAGCAGAATGTTGACGCTTTTAGCCAGCACCTGACTCAACTTGATGCCCTCACAGAACAATTAAGTACAAATACTCAACAACAGATTGACCCCCTCAACCAGCGTCTAACTCAACTTGATGCTTCAACACAACAATTGAGTAAAACGACTCAACAACAGATCCAGGAATTACAGCGCAACCAGCAGGACTATAAGATCGAAGATTTCAGACAGCGTTTGACTCAACTTGATGCCCTCACGCAACAGTTGAGTACAAGTACACAAAAGCAAATTGAGCCGCTCAGCCAGCGTCTAACTCAACTTGATGCCCTCACACAACAGTTAAGTAAAACGACTCAACAACAGATCCAGGAATTACAGCGCAATCAGCAAGAGCATAATATCGATGACCTCACACAGCGTTTGACTCAACTTGATGCCTTGACGAAAAAACTAAATATAAATACTCAAAAGCATATAGAGGAATTAAAGTACGCGGTCACTCAGATCCAGACTGAACTGCAAGTATTAACCCTGTCGCTGACTTTGGCTGAGCAGGACTCACTCGGTGCGTCAGAGAAAATTAGAAACCCACAAGTGAAGCCTCAAGAACCTCAAGCAACCGCAAGGCAGTCGCAAGGCAGTGGCGACAACGGGGGATACCCCCGCAACGCGCTGCCTCCTCAAGTCGGAGAACCCTTTCGTTCCTCGCCTAGATCGGAAAACCCTACCGCAGTTTCTTTGGGAGAACAGAAGCCGCAAGCAGGGTTTCCTCCTTTGCAAACTTCGGGGAAACCCTCGGATTCAACGGGACGGCAATCCGATGATCATAGCCTCAAGGGGTCGGGAACCGACCTTGTGCGGACTAGCGTGGGGGACCAGCAGGAGACGCCAACGCCTCAAGTCGGGGAACCAGCAGGAGCCGCCACCTCCAAATCCTTAGAACCCGTAAAAGCTCAGGCTCAGCAAACAAGTTCTTCCCAAAATACATCACCTGTTGAGCTTGGCAAAGGCTCTAATCCTCAGGTGGATGACAAAACAACCAAGGTATTTACACCAGTTGTCACTACACCTACCTCAGAGCCAACAAAGCACAACTTAATATTTATACGCACTCTTAAAGGACATTCAGATAAGGTTATGTCTGTCGCCTTTAGTCCTGATGGGCAGACTTTAGCCAGTGGTAGTAATGACAAAACCATAAAAATTTGGAATTTGGCTAGCAATGAACCCCGCACCCTCAAAGGATACGAAGAATCTTCCTATTTTGGAGGGGTTAATTCAGTTGCATTCAGCCCTAATGGCAAGCAGATCGCTAGTGGTTGTGATGACAAAACCATAAAGTTGTGGGATGTGCTGACAGGAAAGGAACTTTACACCTTTACAGGGCATGAAAACAAGGTTTACTCTATAGCGTTTAGCCCGGATGGAAAGACTTTAGCTAGTGGCAGTAAAGATAAGACCATCAAGCTTTGGTCGATAGAAAGATATAAAGGAATATATACGATTCCAGGGCATGCCGACGAGGTTTTATGCGTTGCTTTTAGCCCCGATGGCAAGATTTTAGCAAGTAGCGGTGCTCTTAATGATAAAACTATCAAAATTTGGTATCTAGCTGAAAATAAATTCCTGACCCTCAAGGGACATTCTGACTTGTTTGGCGGAATTAATTCTATTGCTTTCAGTCCAGATGGCAAGACTCTAGCCAGTGGTAGTACAGACAATACAATCAAGATGTGGCAACTGTCAAGTGGTAAAGAACTCCTGACTCTTACAGGGCATTCCGACCAAATCTGTTCTGTGGCTTTCAGCCCAGACGGCAAGACTCTAGCCAGTGGTAGTAAAGACAAGACGATCAAGCTTTGGCAGGTAGATACGGGCAAGGAACTCCGTACTTTTACAGGAAATGAAGAGCCGATTTACTGCGTTGCCTTTAGTCCAGATGGTAGGACGTTGGCTAGTGGCAATGGGGATAAGACTATTACGCTATTGCCTTTTGACTGAGGTCGGTAGTGCAAATAAAAAGTCCAAATTGCCGATCAGAGCAATCTTAATCATCGTAGACGTGAGAGCTAGTACCGCTTCGCGGAATTAAAAATTAAAAATTAAA
>CAZZXJ010000037.1:0-20178 GCA_964657905.1 uncultured Stigonema sp. | reverse complement strand
CGTCCATAAAGAGTGAGGTTTTGACCAACGAGTCATTTACTAGCTACACAGAAACAATTCTGGCTCCTGACTCCTGACTACTTCTTCATAAAAAATTAAGGAGATTTCCAGTTATGAACGATGAGCAAAAACTACCGAATCAAACAAGGGTCAATGTTGATTTACCTAGTGCGTTTGGGGGGAGACGAATTCAGCAGCTTGATATTCAGGGTAGTAGAACCCATCCAACTGCTGATTTTAACTGGTATATCCTCAATCAACTAGGTGTTCCTTCCAGATTCCCTGATGTGATAGCAGATATATTGCTGTGGATCGCTGCTAGCTCATTTCTGGCTTCCGTAAGTAAGCAGTTGATTCAATTTCCTGGTGTACTTGCAATACTTGCTGTAATCTCAGCTATTGCAGTTGTTCTCTCTATTTACATACTCAAAATTGCCACAGTGCCAAAAGTTCGCTGGTCTCTGGTTTACCGTTGGTTCTTGATTTTTCTAGGACTATCTTTAGGAGTTCGCTAATGTCTAAAATTTACCTAGCTCTACAACAGAAATGCCTCGATGAGTATCACCGCTCAGCTAGAGGCGCACTAGCCGGACTGATTGCTGGATGCGGTATTTATCTGATTGGTGGATACAGTAATATGCCTTTGGTCAGGTCAACCTGCTCTCTGCTAGCTACCGTTTCTGCCTATTCAGTCATGCAAGTACGATGGATCGCCAGAAGTAATCAGGCAGTCATAGAAGCAAGTAGAGACATTTCAGCACAAGCTACCCTTGATAATTTATTCTTGGGTCTGCGCCCAGAAGATCTGATGTCTCAATCTGCTGTAAGTGTCAATGGCATGACCAATTTACCTTTGTCTCCTAGCAGTGACAATTGATGCCAATCTAGAGACGTTGCATCGCAACGCCTCTAGAATCTTGGATGCCCTGACCCCAACCTTACTGGTACAAGTGCAGCGAAAAGGTGAGACACCGAGGAAGTCTTTACCGCCTTACCAAGAGTAGGGCGGTTTTGTTTATGCGATTTAAACCCATAACAGAAAAAACTTCATCGCCATCAAAGTCATAAGCTAACAATTTTCGCGCTTTGCATACTTGAATTCAAAGTAACTCTTGTGGGGGCGTTGCTGAATTTAGTAATGAATTACGTTTAGTTACAGATTTGTAATTTTACCAAACCCTTGTAGAGACGCGATTAATCGCGTCTCTACAAAATCGTGATTTTCACAATTCATATCTTGATTCAGCAACGCCCTTGTGGGAGAGGTTAACAGGCATCACTCCGCCCAATGTCATATCTGCACGGTAGCGCACATCTACCAAATTTACTAGCAATACCTAAAATTGCCCGAAAGCTTGACCAAAACGTCAGGGTACGCCTCAGTGTAAAACCTTACTTACTTGCGGAAGTACAGGAAAAGCTAAAGGGAGCATGTCAGTTTTGCATTCGACAAGATCTGGCTGTTTTGGAAACTCCCCAGAAACTAAATCAACACATGAATCTCGCACTAGAACAAACCTCTGTTAGTGTTCAAGAAACAACTATTGATCATGGGGACAACTTAAAGAGCGGAAGTTCTCTCCCATTTGGTAAATGGGAAGCCCTGATAATGCAAAGAACCTTTTCTAAAACTCATGCATTTTACATGCGTTTTGATTCCCTTCTTTGAGCATACATATTTTCCCGGCAAAAAGCTACCACTAGAAAATTAATACTATTTCTCTAGGGAATGGTGATAAATCTTGCTTATCAATTTCTAAAATTATGATGCCAGAACGTATTTTTACTTAATTCAAAGCGCTCCTGTTTTTTTCGCTTTTGACTCATATGGTTAACAATATTCTTTACTTGCTCAATACTGATGTGTTGTTCTTTACTAACTTGCTCAATGTTAGAATTATTCACTTGCAAGTAAATATTTTCCTCATATCTTTGTGTGTACTTCCTACGCCAATCAATAAACTTCAATTGCTCTGTAATGTACCGTTGGCAACCTTTACAGTAAAACTGACGACGTGGCAACTTCAAGTAAACATGTTGACCACAGGCTGGTAAGTCTCTGACTATAATCGGTCTTATTTGATGTAATTCTTCCGTATAACTACGGCAATGTGGGCAGTTAATTCCTTTAGCTAAAATACTTAACTGAAAAAACATCGAATCCTCGGAAGAATTCCAACATTCTATAGATACGCCAGGTAAATTCAGTAAATGTGTTACACGGAAATTCAGCGTCAAAATGTCACCTCTAATTAGCTAGTACTGTAATGTTCAGTAATTGCAACCCAGAAGTAAAATAGGGATTTTTTGATAATCTGTAAGTTATGGAATTGAGTCTATTGATGTTCCTAACTTTATAAAAAACAGGCTACTTACAGATAGCTATCTAGCTAAAAAGCTAGAGTAAGTAAGTCGGCGCGAATAAACTGAACTATGTAAAGAAAAGTAAAGTTCATAAGTTCGCTCGTAGTAAGCGCTTACTACAAACCTTTAATTTTTTACGCCGACTTACGTATCACCCGGCAAAACCCTATTTACTTGTACTTAATAGCTACTCACAAATCCGTAATTAATCTTGCCTTTCTTAGCATAAATTGCAGCGCTGTCTCTGATGAGTAAAGAATATTAGATGTCTCAGCCATTCCAGCTTGGATATGGCATTTGTGTTCACCATGTCCAAATGTTGACGCCTCCGGTTTTACAGCGATCGCCACGGTAGTAAGCAGCTTGGTATCACCGCGAACTAGCACATCATCAGTAAGAAGTTGCAGCAGAATCCCAAGATTAAATTCAAGGGCAACGCTTGTGCTAAAATTGAGCGAAAAATCCAGACGCGCTGGAAAAAACGCCAAAAGCCCTCAACTTTATCACTCGGTTGTGTAAAAAAGCGGATCGGATCTGGTAAGGGTGCAACATTTATCCGGTTTAACAATTCTGAAGAAGTTTTCACTGGGCGAGCATTAAAACCGAGTTGTTACTTCTTCATCCAAAATACTTTTTTAAAACCCTTTTTCAGCCAGCACTCTAGAAGACAAGGCTGAAGTAAAATTATCAGTCTTTAGCATATATTCTTCCAGTCCATCGCCGCCAAGGACTGGAATGCAATAGGTTAAAGAAGCGCAAAAACTGATATATCTCGGCCGATAAAATGCCTAGTCTATAAACTGCAATGGCAACATTTAATTGTTTAGGAAACTCCCCATAAACAAGATCAATGCGTGATTCTCGCACCATAACAAATCCTCAGTCGGTGTTCAAGAAACAACTATTGACAATACGGGAAAACTGTAGATTTGGAACTTCTCTCCCGTTGGGTAAATGGGATGCCCTGATATTGCAGACAAACTTCTCTCAACAAATTTATTTGCTTTACATGTACTTTACACACTTACTAGAGCATACATGTTTTCCTGGGGAAAATCTACAGATAAAAAAAATCATAAATACATTAATTTTTTGGCTCAATGGTGATAAATTTTACTTATAGCTTCAGGAAACTTGTTGGGTGTGTGAGCGCCCGAAAACTGTACTATAGTGTTATAAATGTCTTAGCACCGCTAACAGTAAGCGATCGCCTGGTCACCAGAAAGATGGGGAAGGGGCGTTTAGTAAAGGGTTTTGCGCTATTTTTGACACGAATGGCATCCTGCCCGCCCTATTTTCAGTTGATTTTTTCCTACCTACTTAGGTGGCAATGACTGTCACCTGTTTTAACAAATGTAGAGAGGTTGCATGCAACGTCTCTACAAAAGCTGAAATGACGGAAAAAGTCAGACAAGTGTGGGATTTTAACCAATCAACAAAGCCACAGGAAAATGTTTCAGCGCGTCGCCAATTAGCAGAGTGCCATGAGCCTGCACCATCTGCTCACTAATGGCATCTTTCCAAGATGATGATGCCTCTGGTGGTAAATGAAGACAAGTATCATCCCAAACTTTTTCTCCTAGGGGATACTCTCCAGGCTGAATTAAGCTTGTAAAAAAGCGGGGAGCAATGGTCACAATCGTCCTATTACCCTCGCTTCTAGCAAAGGCAACGATATGTTCTTTAAACTTACCACTAACCTCAAGGGGCAAGTAGTTGCCTTGCAGAAAAACATCTTTATACTCTGTTCTGGCTTTTAAAGCTTGGACAATTAGAAATAGCTTGATTCTAGCATCTTCCTTAGTGGCGAGTAACTTAGAAATCAGCTTGAGAATATCTGTCTGGGCTTGCTCCTTAATTGCTTTGAGCGAGGATTGCCGCGTTTCAAAATCAACCGGACGGCGATTATCAGGATCAACCAGACTAAAATCCCACAATTCGCTTCCTTGATAAAAGTCTGGAACTCCAGGAGAGGCAATCTTCAGGAGCGTTTGCGAGAGGGAGTTGAAAATACCATAATACGCAACCCTCTGCTGAAAAGGTAGAAATTCTTTTAAGAAGGAATTATTTTCCAAAGGTTCTAGAACTGCTGTGACAAAATCAGTAAAGGCATTTTCATAAGTGCTATTCTGTCGGAGCCAAGCAGTGTAAACTTTCGCTTCTCTAATAGCTTTGAGAACATAATCTTTCACGCGCTCAACACAGCTAGCATACTCAGGTTCAAAAAATGGAAACGCCCCAACCAGGGTTTGATAGAAAAGATATTCATCGTTCCTGTCTGGCATACTTAAACGCTTAACCCTCTGTTTGTGGGAACGATTCATTTCACTCCAAGCGCGGACTTGTTTTTGCCATTCCTCAGGGATTTCCGAGAGGACATTGATCCTTGCCCTAATATCTTCACCCCGCTTGGTATCATGGGTTGAGGTAGCACTCATGGCATAAGGCCAATGAGTTTGCCGTTTTTGATTGAACTCATGAAACTCGGAAATACTAATGCCAAAGCGACCAGGCTCACCCCCAACTTCGTTTAAGGAAATCAGGCGATTATAAACGTATAAAGCAGTATCTTCAACCCCTTTCGCCATCAATGGTCCCGTGTACTGTTGCATTCTCATAACAAAGTAGAGCCACTGCTCTTGTTCTGCTTCACTCAGAGAATCTTCGTATTCCAGCAACAGCAACTTTTCGATAAAATTCAATTCATTGTTCAAGAATGGTGTGTAAGCTTTGGCAGCTTCAATCACTTCCTGGATATAAGCGCGATCGCCTTCAGATATACCCTCTCGAGTTATATAAGTTCGGTAAACCGGAAAGCGGGTGAGAATTTCTGCGAGCGCTCGCTTCAAACCGTTGATTGTAAAGTCATTGCCATGGCGATACATACCCGCTATCTTCTTTAAGAGAACAGTCAGGTTATCAATATCACCAGCCAAATTTCTCTCTATGATCAGGTGCTTTTTCTCAGCAACGATTTGCTCGTATGCTATTTTACTTCCTGTCATATCCGAGTAGATTTGAGTAAACTTATCTTGGTTTTCCGTCTGACAAAAAACATTATTGACATAATTTAAGTAATCATAGCCAGAGGTGCCTTGAATTGACCAGTTACTGGGTAAATCTTCTCCAAATTGCAGAATTTTCTCAACGGTGATGTACATATCACCTGTCTTTTCTTTCAGCCTTTCTAAATATTGTGTTGGGTCATAAAGACCATCAATATGGTCAATTCGCAAGCCAGTAAACTTACCCTCTTCCACTAGTTTACAAATCAGATAATGAGTATTATTAAATACCTTTAATTCTTCTACCTTAACTGAGATCAACTCATTGACAGTAAAAAATCTTCTGTAATTAATCTCTTCAGCCCCAACTTTCCAATAAGAGAGACGATAGAACTGTTCAGAAAGTACACTATCTAAAAGATTGAAACTTTCTGGCTTTCCTTTTTCACCGTTAAAGAGTTGTAAATTATCATCAATAAATGTTTTGATTTCTGAGTTATCGGTGTAAAGTTCCCAGAGAAGCCCTTTAACAAAATCAGTTTGGTCTCGTCTTTGCCGGATCGTTGCCTCTGAAGGAATATTCTTGACGCTATAGAGGATGCCCAGCAACCGAAGAAAGGTGGGATGCTTTCTCCCTAAATTTGTGACTAACTTACCTAAATTCCGATTTAAAAAATTGGCATAAGACTCTAGTTTGAGTGGCAGCATTAAATCGTAATATTTAACACTCAGTCCACTTTCATCATACTGGAGTTGAATTTCACTATTTTCTAAACAATCTCCGTAAAAGTTTCCCAGTAGCGGAGCCAAAATAGGTTCATAACTACTAGCAAAAGGAGAATTCCAGGCAATATCAAAGTAGTCAACATAGGTTGAATCTGGACCATTTTCCAGCACATCCATGAGATACTTATTTTGAGTATCATAAGCCATATGGTTGGGTACAATATCCTGTACCCAACCCATGTCTTGCTGTTTTAATTCCTGGACTAATGCTTCAAAAGCTTCCTGGCTGCCTAATTCTGGATTTAACTGAGTAGGGTCTACAATATCATACCCGTGGGGACTTTCTGGTCTTGCCTTAAAGATAGGAGAAGCATAAAGGTCAGAAATTCCCAATTCAGCCAGATAGGTTGTAATGGCTTTTGCTGCATCAAAACCAAATGCCGAATTGAACTGAATTCGATAAGTTGCCGTTGGAATTCGCATAGGTAAATTTTTCCCTCTCCTTTTCTTTTTCTGCGCACAGGCGCGTCTTGGCGGTTTATTTAATACTATACGGTGGGCAGTGCCCACCCTACAACTACAGTTTGTTAAATGTCTTAAAATTACGAGGTTTCGTAAAGTGCAAAACTCTGCGCTTTCAAAGTTAATTCCTGCCCAGAACTAATTTTCTCAGGCAAAACCGAACCAGTACCTTGCCACTGTTCATCAGCAGAATCTAAAAGCTTTTTCCAACCGTTACTGGTCAATTTCGGCTGAAAAGTTATATCACTTTGGTTGAAGTTCATCAAGCAAAGTATTTGGTTATCTTCACTCCATCTGCGCCACCACACTATTTTTTCTGCTTCCTGAAAACCAACTTCTAAACAAAGGCGATCGCGCTTTACTAAAGCCGGAATTGTGTTACGCAATTGGATAAGGCGTTGATAAAACGACCAGAGAACTAAGTGTTTTCCTTCTTTGCGTTTTTCCCAATTTAACTTGCACTTAAGAAAGGTTTCCGAAGACTCTGGATCTGGCGGTTCTCCTGCCAAGTGAAAAGCGGTAAACTCTGCTTTTCTTCCTTGCCTAACTGCCTTAATTAAATCTAGATCAGCGTGACTGACAAAGTACGTAAAAGGCGCTTCTTCACCATACTCCTCACCCATAAATAGTAAGGGAATGTAAGGAGAGAGTAACACTGCACCGGCAGCTAGCTTCAGGGCTTCAAACGATACGAGTTGAGATAACCGCTCACCCAGTAGTTGATTGCCTATTTGGTCATGATTCTGAATGCAGACCACAAATTGAGTTAAGGAGCGATCGCGTGCGGAATTCCCATGAAATCTTCGCCGATGGGGCGCATATTGCCAGTCATAGACAAAGGTGTCTTGGTAAGCTTTTGCCAAGTGTTCGCACTTGCCAAAATCTTGATAATACCCAATATTATCCCCTGTTAGCAACGAATGCAGCGCGTGATGAAAGTCATCGCTCCACTGAGCATCAAGTCCGTATCCTCCTAACTCAGAGGGACGAATGATCCGGGGATCATTTAAGTCACTTTCTGCAATCAGATAAACTTTTCTCCCTTGTTGCTGGGAGAGATCATCAACATTTTCTGCCAGTTCTTCTAAAAAGTGTTTCGCGCCTAAATCGTAAATCGCATGAACTGCATCCAAGCGTAGCGCATCAATGTGATGATCCCGCAGCCAGTACAAAGCATTTTGAATAAAAAAGCTACGCACATGATGGCTCTCGGCATCGTCAAAGTTAATGGCACTGCCCCAAGGGGTGCGATAATGTTCTGTAAAGTAAGGTGCAAAGCTGCCGATATAATTGCCTTCTGGACCAAAGTGGTTATACACCACATCCAGAACCACGGCAATACCCTCTTGATGACAGGCGTCAACGAGCCGCTTCAACCCTTCGGAACCCCCGTAGGAGTTTTGGACAGCAAACGGATAAACCCCATCGTAGCCCCAGTTGCGATAGGCATGTTGATCATCAGTAGGTTGATCGCCTGTAAATTGAGCGATCGGCATCAGTTCAATGGCATTCACCCCTAACACCCGTAGATCCCTAAGTCGAGGAACGATCGCCTCAAAAGTGCCTTCCGGGGTAAAAGTACCAACATGCAGCTCGTAGATGATCATTGCCTCTAAAGGAACGCCAGACCAATTGCTGTCATTCCATGTAAAGCTGTGGTCAATCACCTGGGAAGCTTTATGAACACCCTCCGGTTGGAAATACGATGCGGGATCAGGTCTAGTTTCACCAGTATTTAGTTGGTATAAGTAGAGCGTTCCTGGTTCAATGTCCTTAGAGGTGACTTGCCAGTAGCCCCCTTCTTGCTGTTCCATTGGGAGCAGCCGCTCCTGGGGCGAGACAATTTGTACTGCTAAGGCATCTGTTTTCGGTGCCCAGACTGTAAATTCACAATTACCGTCACCTAAATAATTAGCGCCTATTTTCATAAAAGATTGTTAATTGTTAGTTTTTAGTGGTTATTTGTTAGTTGTTGGTTGTTGGTTGTTTCCAATTCCCCAATCAACAACTAACAATCTCTAACCAAGACGGCGTAACACCACCACTGATCGCGCTACAACTGGCACGGCTTGGTTACCAGTGTAAAGTCGCTCCTCTTGAATGAAGCGAGGCTCCTTGGTGTCAATCAAGACTTGCCACTCCCTATTTTCTAATTCAGCTAGTCCAGTTGGTAGGGTAAACTCAATCATTTCATAGTGAGCGTTAAAGAACAGGAGAAAACTATCATCACTGATGCGCTCGCCTTTAGAACCTACGCTGGGAATCTGGTTTCCATCCAAGAAAACCCCAATCGCCTTGGCATAACCAACTTCCCACTGCTCATGAGTCATCTGAGTACCATCGGGGTTGAACCAAGCGATATCACTGATTCCCTGTCCGTGTATAGGTCTACCTTGAAACCACTTGCGCCGCCGAAATACCCGATGTTGAATGCGGAAGTAGATGATCTCGCGGGCGAAATTCACGAGATCTTCATTTCCCGCTTCTAACTCCCAATTGAACCAGGATATTTCATTGTCTTGACAGTAGGCATTATTGTTGCCCTTTTGAGTCCGCCCAATTTCATCTCCCGCTAACAACATCGGGATACCTTGGGACAGCATCAGAGTGGTGAGGAAGTTCCGCCGCATCTGCTCCCGCAATTGCAGCACTTCCGGGTCGTCCGTTTCACCTTCCGCCCCACAATTCCAAGAGCTGTTGTGGCTTTCACCATCTCGGTTGTCTTCCCCGTTAGCCTCGTTGTGTTTTTCGTTATAGCTAACAAGATCGTTAAGAGTGAAGCCATCGTGGGCGGTGATGAAGTTGACACTCGCATTAGGTCGCCGCCCATTCAGCGCATACAAGTCAGGGCTGCCAGTGAAACAGTAAGCAAATTGCCCTAATGTACTATTTTCTCCACGCCAGAAGTCCCGCACGGTATCACGATACCTGCCATTCCACTCAGACCAGAGAACTGGGAATTGACCAACCTGATAGCCACCATCTCCTAGATCCCAAGGTTCGGCAATCAGCTTCACATCAGCCAGCACCGGGTCTTGGTGAATAATGTCAAAGAAAGCTGCCAGACTATTAACTTCATATAGCTCTCGCGCTAAAGCCGAGGCTAGGTCAAAGCGAAAGCCATCGACGTGCATCTCCAAAACCCAATAGCGCAGGCTATCCATGATTAACTTCAGCACTTGCGGCTGACGCACGTACAGAGAATTACCGCAGCCTGTATAGTCCATGTAGTAACGGGGATCGCTCTCTACCAGACGGTAATAAATTGTATTGTCAATGCCTCGCAACGACAAAGTGGGACCTAAGTGATTACCTTCTCCGGTGTGGTTGTAGACGACATCCAGAATCACCTCAATTCCGGCACGATGCAGCGCCTTGACCATTTCCTTAAACTCGGTGACCTGCTGTCCCACACTTCCGCTAGCACTATAGCCGGAGTAGGGAGCAAAATAGTTGATGGAGTCGTAGCCCCAATAATTCCTTAGCCCCTTGTCAAGGAGATGTCCGGGAATGGACAGAAAGTGATGCACTGGCATTAGCTCAACTGCTGTGATGCCAAGCCTTTGGAGATGTTCTATTGCTGCTGGATGTGCCAAGCCTCCATAAGTACCGCGCAATTCTTCTGGCAGATCTGGATGCAGCTTAGTAAAGCCCTTGACGTGGGTTTCATAAATCACGGTTTCGTGCCACGGGGTTCGCAGGAGTTCATCTCCCTCCCAATCAAAGGACTGATCGACGACAACAGACTTCGGGATCAGAGGGGCACTATCTAGCTCTGAGAAAGATAGGTCTTCTTCAGGAGCTTCCCAAGAGTAGCCAAAGAGTTGCGGGCCATTGCCAATTTCACCATCAATCGCCTTGGCGTATGGGTCAATGAGTAGCTTATTAGGGTTGAAGCGATGACCCTCACTGGGTACATAGGGACCATGCACTCGAAATCCATACTTTTGACCTGGTCCGACTCCTGGCACATAGCCGTGCCAGACAAAGTTGTTGACCTCAGTCAAGTTTAGGCGTGTCTCCTGATCGTCTTTATCAAAAAAACAAAGCTCCACGCCTGTTGCGTTTTCTGAGAACAAAGCGAAGTTTGTGCCTTTACCATCCCAAGTCGCTCCCAAGGGATAGACGTTACCGGGCCAGAGCGCTAAGAACATAGATAAGTCATGGAATAAAACTCTAGTTGTTAAAACAGGTTGAGGCGCAGCTTTGTTAATTATTTGTCACAAAGACTTTTTTTCGAGCCTACCTTAAGGAGGATGTTGGGAGGATGTTGGAAAATGAAATTGTAAACTAATATAGTGATTTTCTATACATTTTACCCATGCGATTTCTTCTCGTTCCCAGGCTCAGCCTGGGAAAGTAATCTGAGAGGCTCCGCCTCCCCCTTTTGATAGAATAAGCGTCAATGACCCAATAATTCGTAATTCGTAATTAATGGTATTTGCGAATAGACGAACTCGCTTCGCGAGGCAGCTACGCGATTTATTGATGGATAAAAACGGTGACAACTCCACACACCTCCCTTCCGTTATGTCTTATTACTGTACGTTCGCTCCTGATTGAAGGGTGAGAGGAATTAATGGCTTACTGTCCAAGGAAAAAACATCATTCTGGATCTTCTAAAGCTTGTACCATGTAATACTTGGGTAAAGCTGAATGAGACTAGTGGGACTTACAGCTATTTTCAGGTAAATAGACCACATTGTAGGGGCACGGCACTGCCGTGCCCCTACGGCAATCTGTGGTTCAATAAACAGAAAATAGCTGTAAACAAAAATTAGAGCAAAAATGTAGCCCAAACTTGGTTTATAAGCAGCAAACACGTCATGATTATGAGTCAATCAATCAAAGAATCGATCATGTCATAGCTATCCCGTCTCTTCCCCACTCCCTACTCCCCAATCCCCACTCCCTATTTCCCAATCTGCGTTTATAAGTAAGACGGCGTGAATATACAAAGGTGTAATATGACTCAAGCATTATTCAACCCAATAACAGTTCAAGAATTTTTGGAATGGATTCCAGAAAATTCAGATAAACGTTATGAACTACATAATGGGGCAATAGTTGAGATGTCACAGCCAATAGGAGAGCATGAAGATGTTACAGGATTTTTAAATATTGAAATTTCTTCGGAAATCAAACGCTTAAAATTACCTTACTCAGTTCCCAAAACTGCACTAGTGCAATCTGCTACTAGCGATTCTGCTTACTCTCCAGATGTATTAGTACTTAATAAACCTGCTTTAAAATCAGAAGAACTTTGGGCGAAATATTCTACTGTTCAGAGTGGCGCTTCTATCCCCTTAGTCGTTGAAGTCGTTAGTACAAATTGGCGCGATGACTATTATAAAAAGATGGGTGAGTATGAAGAAATAAAAATACTTGAGTATTGGATTGTAGATTATCTTGGGTTGGGTGGTATTAAATATATAGGTAGCCCAAAACAACCGACTTTATCAATTTATAACTTAGTTGATGACGAATACCAGGTTTCTCAATTTAGGGGGGAAGAGCGCATTATTTCTACTGCATTCCCAGAACTAAACCTGACCGCACAACAAATTTTTAATGCTGCTTTATGACTGTTGACTTCTTTTAATGCTTCTTTATAAAAGAAGGGAGCAGGGGGCAGGGAATTAAAAAAACTTTAGTTGTGGGTTTAGAGCCGCACTTTTTAAAAAAATGTATTTTGCAACGAGTAGGCGCAAGAAATACGACGTCCTTGTTACAATCCCACACTTCAAAGTGTGGGAACCCAAACGCTCCCTACTCCCTGCTCTCTGCTCCCTCTAAACTGCAACAATCATTTTGTCAACTTCTCTTGTAGTTGGGTTAGTTTCTTCTAATTGCTTAAGTTGCGAAACCACACTTTCTCTCTAAAGCGTTAACATAAGCAGGTTTTATATTTTTTCCAACCTCAACGAAATCATGCGGCTTGAGGCTCGACTTACGTATAAGCGATCGCCTGCTTTGAACATCCTAATCACCAGAATTTGTTTGAGCATCCGCCTAGCGGAGAATAAGGGCTAATTTCGCTTTAGTTTTTTACAAAATCCTACCAATACTCGAATTGGTCGAACTAGATAATATAGAAAATAACACGAGTTAGGTAATGGTAAAAATGCTTTATCTGTAGGACTAGGATTGATTAAAATCTGTAATCTAAAATTGACAAAAGTGACAATGTACCAGATTTTATCTTGCAAACGTTCTCTCATTTGAAAATACAAGAGATGTTGTTCCAACTCAGTAGGAGGACAGTAATATTCACGGAAAAGCTGGGAGTACAACTTATTTACCAGTACTTTTACTACTGGGGTAGACTGAATTTTTTGTAAAACTTCTTTGGGAAGATCTATTTCCAAAAGTTCCTTCACCAGTAGTAGACTAAGGAGGAGAATTCGCATACTGCCAAGTTTCTTGGCTTGTTCTATGACAATTTGCCAATTAATTTGCTGATGAAGGCAAATTATTGCGCCAATGTCACAAACCTTAGCCAGCACATCCCACCCTTGGCGGTAGTCCTTGGCTACCTGCGAGCACATAATTAGGAGTGAATCTTCCAGAGGAAGACCAGCTATGACTGTTGTGCCAGCAAGAGATATTGGTTGAAGACGCGACCACAAATAATCGAAATCTAGTGGGAAACTCCATTCCTTCGGTAAAATTCTTTGGTGAAGATCCACATTGACTTGATTATCCTTGTGAACAAAGTGCTGTTCCCACTCAAGTTCCACTTGCAACTCATATCCTTGGGAAATCAGTAGGTTTTTAGCTTTTTGAAAGTCTTGTTTGTGAACCAAGATATCCAAGTCGCCACACCGCCGCAATGCTAAATTGTTATAGACCACAGTTGCAAGAACAGGTCCTTTGAATGGGATGACAGAGATTGAGTGGGTTTTAAACAGGTTTAGAAGTTTTAGTAGATTTCCTATTAGGAAAAGACTAGTATGAGTGTTTGCCTGGAAATAGTCCTGGAGAATTGCTAAAATATTATTGGGAACAGCTTCTGGGCAAGTAATATTTAAACTACGATACAAAAGTAGCGTTAACCCATGAAAGTTTGCTTGTTGTAGCACATATGCCCAATTAATAGGTTCCTTAACCAGCGTTCTAATTCGTTCTGCTCTTGCAGGGGTTAAGTGAGGAATAGCACAGCAAAGTAGTAATTCTACTTCTTTATTAGTTTGTTGAGCTAGTGCGATCATATAGTTTTACTTATAAAGTTAAGCTTGGTTTTCAAACAAGTGTGCATAGGCAACACCCTTTTGAATCAATTCATCATGAGTGCCACTTTCAATAATTTTTCCATTGGAAAACACATAGATACAATCACAATACTGCTCGTCTTAACCGAGCAGTATTGATGCGCTATGAGCATTACTTTCCGTTTATGAGAGGCTCAATCACTTGTGGTAGCTCTAAAATATTTCTACCTAGATGTAATCGGTAGCAGGCAGCTTTGTTAACAAGTTGAGAGCAAATTTGAAATTGTTGTTTAGCTATATTTTTGTCCCAAACTAGAATGGAATGAGGTAGGAATTCCTCAATAGCTTTACTCTTAGGCAATAACTCTAGATGGCTCTTGGGGGAATTAACAATTTGCGGAAAGATGATCAAAGCAGGTTCACAGGAGTTTGCCTGAGCATTCGGATATATATCTTCTAGATAAAAGTATCGCTTTTCAAATCCCTGGTAAATACAATCTTTAGCATCTCTCAACTCAGGGAAGAATTCGATAGTCTTTTCCGTCACATCTATTTTAGTTAAAAAAGGAAGGAGCTTGAGTCCTTTTTTATCTTCTATTAGTAATGGGTGGTCATCAGATAGGCAGCTATAGCCCCCTCGGATCAGAGAAATACAGCAACTCGTCTTACCCTGACCGCTGTAACCAGGAATAAGTAACCCTCGACCTGCTTTTTCTAAAGCAGCAGCATGAATTACATATAGTTTTTCTATCTTCAGAAGCTCAATAAAAGCTAGTCGGAAAAAGTTAATTCCGTCGTTTGGGTTTATGGCTCCAGACTCAATAAAATATCCCTCAACACGCCTTCGTTTATAATCTATTTCCAGTAAGCCAAGGTCAGAGAAATCAACTACACTCCGTTCACTATTCCGGTAAACTTGGTATCTCCATGCTGAACAGAGTTTGTCTTCTGTGAATTTTTGACTTTGAAAAAGAACTTGAATACATGAGGAATTGTTAAGCGGAATTTCAGTCCTATTGTTAACTTTCTTAATCAAGGTTTCTAAAGCAATTGAACCATTTAAAGTCTCTTGCTTAAAACTGCCCAGAAAAGTATTGGCTGCTAAACAAATTGTTAGACTATCTGTAGTCAGCTTAAAATCTACACCATAGATGGAATAAAAGTATTCTTTCATTTAGAAATAATCGCTCGTATGTATGCAGATAAATTAAGCAGAAATCGCCTGAGATTTCAAACTATTGCCCGCTCAAATTTAGCAATATGTAAAAATTTATTTTTGTACTAAGTTGAAATGGGTTACATATAGCAATCCTATTTGAGTTGTAAATTTTTCAGCGAGCAGAAACCCGATTTATCGGTTCACGAATCATTTAAGATTGCTATAGAGAGACGACTCAATGCTGTCAAGTCATTTCGCTACGTACTCATTGCCACTCTTATTAGTAATTTTTACTAATGCTTCATGTTCGATTAAAAGTATTTCTTGATACACATCCTTAACATCACTGCAATGTAGAGTTAGAGTTGTTTCTTCAAGAGTTTCAGAAGTCTTTTGAAGAGTTCCTGAAGTTAATTGCTTTGGATTCTCTACGACTAGCCCTTTAAGGCGAAGCATAGCGACAAAATGTGTAAGGTCTTCACGAGCTACATTTTCTGAAACTTCAAACTTATTACAGAGACTAGAGAGTATTTCTTCCAAAGAATAACTACCTGTCAATAATTCCCAGATATATGTGCTTGTACGATTCAAGCTGTAATAATTACCTCGATCTAAATGTAGCAGAACTGACTCTTTACTGTCCGTCTTTGTCCAAACAACATCGGAACTTCTAGCTATTTTCACCTTCCACATATCTGATGGGAACCACTTTTGAGTTAGTCCTAGTTGCTTCATTCTTGTATTTCCTATGACTTCGCAAGCCTGTCTACCTATTTCCTCCTTCGAGGCGTCTGGCATAAGTGGCGGACATTGTTCAATGTAATTCCTGAGGTTTGGTCGAAGTTCAGATGAAATAAAAGGCTGCTTTTTGATATCCTGATTTTGGTCTTGCATTTCTGATCTCCTTTAGTTTAGTTCAACTCAATCCTTGACAGAGAAGTTCGATAAAAGCATCGCCTATTAGTTGCCCTGTTTTAGTTTGATAAAAAGTAAAACCAGGCGATGTATTGACCTCGAAACAGTAGTATTCACCTTCCGGAGTCTTGCGCAAATCAATCCCGCTAAACACAAGACCAAGTTCATGGCTTAAGCGCAAGCAACGTTCTTCCACATCTGTAGGAAGATTGACAGGTCGCATCGTCCGCTGAGAGCTATCATCTACATAGCGATAGTCAGTTACATCCGAAATAATCTCAGTGGCAAAGATACGGTTTCCAACAGTATGTACTCGGATATCTACCCCAGTAACATATTCTTGAAACTGAACAGGACAGTAACGTACCTGTTGAATTCGTTCTAAGTCAGTAGGTTTCATTTGCTGAACAATTGACCGCTGAGAACTGACTGACTTGTAAATGACCCGTCCTTGGTACTCGTGATAAAAGTTATAAGCTTCCTCAGGAATTGTTGTTACCAAAGTCTGTGGCACTTTAAAACCGTGCTTTGCAATGAGCAATTGCTGATAGGGCTTGGAAAAATTTGAGATGCTAGCACTTTGTCGATTAGCAACTAGGACGGGCAGTGTCTCAGCAAGTGCGATTAGTGAGCTACATGATGTATAGTAAGCTGGATCAATTTGCTCACCGTTTTCATTGAAATGAGAAAACCATTCATATGAACCGACATCGCGTACATATATTGAGCGAATATCACTCAGCCTCACACATTGAGAACCATAAGAGATAGTTCCGTCCATCACGCCTTTCTCAATTGAATAGTTAAGATCGGCTTTATGAGGAAAGCGAGATGTATCGATGAGAAGAAAATTAATTTCTTTGTTTAATAGGCACAAGCAGACATATGCCATCTCCGCATCTGCCATTGTACCAAACAGTAAAATCAATTTAGTACCTCCACTTCATATTTCTTGTTGCCTTTTTTCAGAAGTTCACCCAAGGTAGCTGTGATATTATCTTGAAGTATTTCATCACAATATTCATAAGTAGGAAAGTTTCTTACTTCAAAGCAGTACTCTTCACCTTCATGAGTTTGCAGTAAGTAAAATTGTCCAAAGTCCAAATGGAGAGCTTGTGCTAATCGACGACATTTCTCTTGCAACATCAGTGAAGGTTCAAACGTTTGAATGTTTGTTTTCCCTATTTCCCCTGGCATACTTTTTACAGGGAGTAACGCTCCAAATACTCTGTCACCAATAGTAAATTCTTGAAGCCACCTTCCTAGTGGGGCTTCCTGCAAACAAATTGACTGTTGAGCAATACACTCTTGGAGGTATTTGAGTCCTTCCTCACCCTCGATTAACTGCCAATAAATTTGCTTTGATACCGAACTTAAAATAGCTCTATAGCTGCAGCTTTTATAGAATTGAGAGGCATTCTCAAAGTTTGAAGCAATCAACTTTTTAGGAATTTTAAATCCACAGTTTGCGATCGCTTGCTCCAGGCTAGCAGAAAAAATCATTGAGATATTATCAACATTGGTACTTTGGCTATTAATTACCTGAAAACTAAGAAGCTTTAACAATCCTTTCCACGCTGCCTCTAATTCAGAACGAGTGTAGAACTGATCTTCTTTAGTCATATCAGCGTCAGTCTCGAATCGTGGCTGTAGCCGTGCGAGTACACCAGAGAAATCTGTGAGCTTAACCTTATGGGAATTGACTGTAAGAAAGCTATCAAAATTTGGACTGGCAATTGAATAGTTTACTCCCACATCTGTTAGGAGTTTGCACGCATCGATAAAAATTACTTCCGACCCTTGCTGACTTAGATAATCGTATGTTTTAGTAGCACAAACATCATTTTTGTTACCAAAAATTAGAATCATTTTTACCCTTAAACCCTATATTTTTCCTTCATCTCTTCTGTAGCAAGTGATATTTACGGCGAAATATTCCACATCTAGGCAATGCTCGATTAATAGTTAAAAGTGTCATTTTAACTGTTAGTAATAGTATTAGAGAGGTGGTAGCAGGGCATAGCGCGAAGGGTTTGCTAAACCGCCTACAACCTGCCCCTCAGTCTCCACCCAGGCATGAGCAGATAGTTTTCCTTCTCCTTTAATAACACCTATGCGTAGGTAGGCAGGGTAGCCTCGCTGAACCAGTAATACTTGGATTGCCAATGCCTGAGCTAGGCACTTTATCCCAGGTATGTATCTGGTTGCTACCAATACAGCCCAGACAGCTTTGTCTACAAAAGTTTTTTCTGCCTCTTGCAACTCAGCCGCTGGTTTACCTATTATTTTTAGAATGCGTCGTAAAGTCTGAAATGGTAAAAGCCATAATCCTAGTTTGATCGCCCCAAGTAGAAAGGTGGATTTGACAACAAGAGAGCGATCTCTCTGTGTTAAGCTTAAAAACTTACGTAACTGCCTCATTCTTCCTCGCAATTAGTCTTTCAGTTTTGTAGTGACATGGAATGGATTGGCAGAAAAATTCAGAGTATTTTGGCACATTTGGGGTAATTGCACCTCATCCTGGCATCTCTTGAATCAATTTGGTGTCAGCCTGGATGATTTTCGTATGAACCTGCCTTTGTTATCCAAAAATTTCCTCCTACGTATTTTTGGGTAATTTACTAGTCTGAACAGTTATTTTTATTACTTTAATTGTAGCAGATACTGCGTTAAAACCAATTTTAAATGTATCATTCAGAACAAAGATTTATTCATATTCTGTTTGGAAATGAAGTATTTTGTCCCAAAAATTCAAGATTTTTAACAAGAGGTAGCAGATAAGTACAAAATGTTACTTAAGTAAATATGGTGACAAATTTAGCAAATGATTTAGTGCTGATTAACTGTGATCTATCATACTCTTGCTCTTAGAGTATTGTCAGCTGGTAGCATAAAATTTTCATTAAGCACAAGCTGAGGCAATACGGGAGGTTTCGTAGTGCTGAGCCTGGGAAAGAGAAAAAGCCTGCACAGGCAGGCTTTTATGGATTATTGACTATTACGTTTCTCCATGAAGCTGCGCTAAATATTCTCTCTTAGCCCCCCTTTTTAAGGGGAGCCAGCGCGCATGAGGAGGGTTTCCCTCCGTAGGCGACTGGCGTGGGTTGGGGGGATCTGATTTATGGCAACTTCACATAGAACTGGTATAACCAACTCTCATGAGGAAATGTAAAGTTGTAATGTTTTATATGATGTCCGGCAAATCAACCACAATAAAAACCTGTCAACCCTTAACTGTTCCCACAAAGTTTGCTCCAGGTTGGTAATCTTGGAAGTCAAACAATGTGACTGGGAACTGGTTACTGCGCCAGACAGGATTACCCCAAGGGTCAAGCCTTGATGTATTTCGAGGATTGACTCTTGTTGTCAAGATGCCGTAGTCTTGGTAGGCTACACGGCTCGTTTCTAGGTAAACTCTGGACTTTAGCCAGTAAGCTCGTTTCTGGTTTGAACGCCGAGAATATTTACCGCGTTGAGGTTTGAGGTTACCAAGATGCTCGAAAGATATGACGGAGCATTCCCATGTTTTGGCAAACTCTACAATCTGTCTTGCGTAGGCGAAACCTGCATAAACTTCACCGTTGTGTAGTTTCTCCCACATGGTGGAGCCAAACCCTTTCTCAACAATTCCCGTTTGTTGCATTTTTAAAGCTATTCGTCCTAGTCGTCGCTTCCTACGCTTTACATGGCTGGTTTGATTGATGAAGTGACGTTCCACCTCAAACACCTCGCCCCTAGCGTTGACAAATAGAACCGAAAGTATAGCGATATGACGGTCTAAATCCATATCGACACCCAAGACTCTAAACGAGTCCTGAGCCATGATTGTCTTGATTCCTCCAGTTGCTGAAACGTATTTCTGCAAAGGAAAAACGATATAAGCGGTATTCCCGAATAAAACTATTGAAGGTGAACACTTCATCCACTCAGCACCTACTGCTGGGGCTTGATATTGGAATTTAACCCATTTCCATTGCCCACCAATCAATATTTTGAGCATGATTGAGCTGCCGTCATCGTTATTGATAATTCGTAATTCGTAATTATTAGCCCCTGCATTTATGCACTTGCTCTGTAGTAAAGATGCTTCTCTACGAGACGAGTAGCGCTACGAGCGTCGTTCGCGAAGCGTCTCCTCTTGGGAGAAGATCGCTTTGAAGATCGCGAACGCATTTTTTCTTTTTCATAATTAAAACGCGAAGCGCTGCGAGCGAAGCGCGGCAGTCTAGGGGAACCTGTACCTCAATGAATTAATTATTAATTAATTCATTAATAA
>CAZZXJ010000036.1:0-20420 GCA_964657905.1 uncultured Stigonema sp. | reverse complement strand
CCCCTCGCCAAGGCATTCCGGACGGCACGATTGCTCAGACTTCACCCCCTCGCCAAGGCATTCCGGACGGCACGATTGCTCAAAGTCGGACACCAGCCAGGCAAGCATCTCGCAGTCTTCTTACCCAATTCTTGCTGCCTCTTGGAATAGGCGCGGTCATTGTTCTTGCTATACTTGGTGCAATCTTCACCTATATTCAATTACACCCTCACCAAAAAACTAACCCTAGCAATAACAAATTGGGTATGATAAAACTTTACTCGATATATAGGCAAGAATAGTCAAAAATGGTATTCTCGCTCTCGTTGTTTCTGCTATATTAATAAGTGAGAGTTCTTTTTTAGAACCACCTCATTAACGATTAAGTTTGACCTTAATCAAATTAAAAAGTATTCCCCAATGCCTTAGGAATAGGGGATAGCGTAGTGTTAGTTACCCCGCTCTTAGGTCTTCTAGAAGAATATGCACGCTTCCTTACGTGACTGCCTTCTAGATAAGGATTAAATTCCAATCCTTCTACAAGGTTTTGTGAAGAAGTAGAAGTTATCTATCTCGCGAAAACTACGTCTGTCTATATTTGACTATACAAAACCAAACTATGGTCAACTTTATCTAATTTTATCTTCGTGTTCTTTGCGTCTTCGTTGTTTAAAAATATGAACCGCGAAGGCGCACGGTGGAAATTTAGGCTGTGTAGAGACGCGAAATTTCGCGTCTCTACATAGGCTATCGGTTGGTAAATTATCTTACAGCCAATTTCATCTATTTGAACCACAGACGCTCTTGTTGGGGCACAACAATGTTGTGCCCTGACAATCTGGTCTATTTACCGTAATTGGTGTAACTGAAGCGTATTGGATTATAAAGAAGTAACCATGTCCCTAATATAATGCATCACAGCCTGTGCTGTTGGCGTATTAGTTGCAACTAAAACTTGGTTGACATTGCACAATCTCAAGAGCGCTTCCTCATTTGCCTGACTCGACTGAGGTACCATAAAATCTCTCAACAAAATAACTGCCAAGACATCTCCTGTTCCAATCAATGAAGCAACTGCTTGATACCCGCCAACTGGTACTAAAGGTGTCTTCTGACTAGTAGCTAAACCAGTCTGTTGGGATAAGGTTTCACTAATTGAAGGTGTCGCGATCGTCAGGCACTTTGATAAAAAGTCTTTATGCTGCGCGACAAACTCTACAAGATCTGATTTCTTGCTGTCGTGAGCCATGAGTGCGATGTATTTTTTGCTGATAATCTCAAAAGCCTTGTTCGTGGTTTCAGGAGTTTGAGCCATTACCTCAGAGACTTCTGCTTCCTCAGAACCCTGAATGATGTCAAGAGGCAGAGCTGCTTGTTCTGGTGTTTGAGTCACTGGCTCAGGAGGTGTACTCACTGCTGGATGTGCTGTATCAATAGGTACTTCAATTCTCTGGACTTCTGACTGCTCATGAACTTCTTCAAGTTCTTCTGGTGCTTGAATAATAGCTTGCTCAGGCACAAGTGCGATCGCCTCAAAATTTGCCGCTGTCGCAGGAGTTACATCAGATTCGCTGACGGCAGACGGAACCTCAGTGTCAATTTCCGGGGGTTTGACTTCATGTGCGGCTTCGCTGACGGCTTCTGGTGTTTGAGCGCTCGTTCCCAAGGCTTCTTCTGGCGCTTGACTAATAGTTTCCTCAACAACCCCTGCTTGTTCTGGTGTTTGGGTCACTGTCTCAGGAACTGTACTCACTGCTGGATGTGCTATATCAATAGGTATTTCAATTATCTGGACTTCTGACTGCTCATGAACTTCTTCAAGTTCTTCTGGCGCTTGAATAGTAGCTTGCTCAGACACAAGTGCGATCGCCTCAAAATTTGCCGCTGTCGCAGGAGTTACATCAGATTCGCGGACGGCAGACGGAACTTGAGTGTCAATTTCCGGGGATTTGACTTCATGTGCGGCTTCGCTGACGGCTTCTGGTGTTTGAGCGCTCGTTTGCGAGGCTTCTCTTGGCGCTTGAATAATAGTTCCCTCAAAAACCACTGCTTGTTCTGGTGTTTGGGTCACTGGCTCAGGAGGTGTACTCACTGCTAAATTTTCTGTATTAATAAGCACTTCACTTCTCTGTACTTCTGACTGCTCACGAACCGCTTCAAGTTCTTCTGAAGCTTGAATAGTAGCTTGCTCAGGCACAAGTGCGATCGCCTCAAAATTTGCCGCTGTCGCAGGAGTTACATTAGATTCACTAACGGCAGAGGGAACTTGAGTGTCAATTTCCGGAGGTTTGACTTCATGTGCGGCTTCGCTGACGGCTTCTGGAGTTTGAGCGATCGGTTGCGAGGCTGCTTCTGGCGCTTGAATAAAAGTTTCTTCTCCTTGAATAAAAGTTTGTTCCCCTTGAATAATCGTTAGATCAGATTCGCTGACGTCAGAGGGAACCTGACTTTTGACTTCAGGGGCTGCCAATTTCCCAGAGGTTTCGCTGACGGCTTCTGGAGTTTGAGCGCTCGGTTGCAAGGCTGCTTCTGGCGCTTGAATAATATTTAAGTCACGACCTTGACTTATTTCTTCAGGTGGTGGAATCAACTGTTGAGATTCACTAGTTACTAGCTGAGGAACTTCACTCACTGGTTCCGGGGCTTGATTGACTACCTCAGGAGTATCAACCTTTATAGCTGCTCGCCAATCGGGATTGAATACTGTTAAGGGCAATACCTCAGGTTCTTCAATTATTTCTTCCATCACGAGGAGGAATTCTCCGATGCGAATAACGTCCCCAGGCTTGAGCAGGTAAATCTGATTTTGCTCAGCAAGTTTATCGTTAACTAGAGTGCCGTTTATACTGCCGAGATCAGAGTAGTAGTAGCTTCCATTCTGAAGGAAGAACTTGCCATGCATGCGGCTCACATCAGAACTGTCTAGAATTAAACTAGATTTAAGAGAGCGACCAACTATGTACTCGTTATTTACACTGGTTATTCGGTCAAGTTTAATTTCGTTAACTTTATCTAGGGTTTGTGCATTAATAACTTTTACTTTCATCAGAAAACCTCATTCTTAATAGGTTGATTTTGTAGGGGCGGGTTTATTTGGACATTGAGTTAAACTCGCCTGGATGATAAATGCATAATTTTATCCTAATGAAAAATATATGTTGACGAGAGGTTGAAGGAAAAGAAACTAATTTCCTAATTGCTGATTAATTTTATTAATTTCTGCAACCCAACGCTGACGAGTAGTGTGTTCTAAATTCAAAATGTCATCTTGCCACCAGTGAAAGTGAAAAGCAATAAAAGCTACCTCCTCATATAACCTGTCCAAGGGGTAGCTTAGGACTCCCCCGCTAGATCTAGCTCCACTGCGAACTGGGTATTGCAATGGGGACATTGGGTAGGGATATGTGCATTTCCTTGTTGGTTAACACGATTATAAAATTCCCTGAGATAGCCAATATCGTAGATGACAAGCCCTTCCAGTAAATCTGGGCTGAGAGAATTTAGACTGCCCAAGCGAGTGATAACCTGTGACAGCATCACTAAGAACCCGTAAGCAGGATTTTCCTGAACACTGCGATTTTTTTGCACCAAAATTTCATCTTTTGCAGTCGCCAAACGCATAATCCCCTGACGATGCACTCGGTTTTGGGCATCTACGAGACCTTTGGGAAGGGTGAAGGCAAATTCAGTACTGAGAGTATCTTTGCGGCGCATAAGTGAATGCAGTTCAAAGGACAGGGTTAAGTATGAACGAGCGAATCAGAAGAGTTGACAGTATCTTCTGGCACGGTGGTTTCGCTCTCCAAACCATTGATGCTACGATAAAAGTCTTGAAGGTAACTTACATCCTGAGCAAAAAAGTTTTCCACCATCATCGGACTTATTTCAGACACAGCACCCAGACGGGTAATCACGCGAGACAGGATAATAATCGTCGCATAGGCTGGATTTGACTTAACACGAGGATCGCGCATAGGCGCAATTTCATCTATAGCTGTTGCTAGCCGCATAACACCCTTGCGATGGAGGATGCCATCAGGGTCTAGATACCCCTTTGGCAGTGTAAATTCAAACTCTGTTTGAAACATAAGGCTTTTTGGTTACTTCCTGCTCTCAGGCAGCAATACAGTTCAGTTGTCTAGGGATTCTATCATGGTGATTTTACACGCTTAAATTCCTCGAAGGCAATTTCTAGCTCCTCAATTGCGAAGTCAGTACTACTGGCATTGACATCAGCAACTTTGTAACTGGTTGGCCAAGCCCCCTCCAATTCATACTTAGCATGAACTTCTCTGGCATTATTGCAGATATTCAAGGTAATCATCTCACGTTGCGTTTTCCACTCGCCCTGTTGAACCTTTTGGAACCAGTCCCAAAGTGTCATAGAGTGAGTCATTCCTCTACGCAGGGTAATATTACCGCTTTGATCGTTGCCAGGAAGCTTGGTTCTGACTACACGACCCTTGTTTTGTGGATTGCCCCACTTTTGAGGAGTAACTTCACAAATTTCAATCACTTCCTGAGTGCGTTGAAATCCCTGACACTCCAGAAAGATGCCATCGATCTTGTCATTCGAGCCAGATAGGTTCAGTACTATGTAGAAACTATTGGCTGTAAGAAATTCAAATTCAGTCACTGTTTATCACCTGTTTGTTAACATTTGATGTAAGTGTGTGGGGGTGTAGGTACCTTACCTTACACCCTTACAGGAGTTATGATGACTTCAGTTTCATGCTAGTACAGGTCAGCTCTATAACTTCAGTTAAATACTCTTGTCCATCAGAACTCGCCGTCGCCAATGAATAACTTACAGGGTATGCCTGGGTAAGGTTTATTGCTAGTGCCGCTTGATTCGCCTCATCGTAGTAGCGTATGCTTGCGTCTTTAATATTTTGTTTCCACTGACCTTGGTTGTTGCACTTGTCATACCAGTCAAACATGTCTGTTTTTTTACTCTCTGCAACAATCGTCAGCTTGATGCGGGTAGCCTGTTGTTGAACAGTAGGCTTCTGGACAAAGTTTGCCACACCAGGTTTGCCTTGGCTGCCCATGCCTATATTATACGGAGTAGCTGGAGTTTCAATAGCTACACTATCAACCTCCTTGATGTATCTGTCTCCACTTCCTATATCTACCTTAAACCTACAATTGCCTAAGACGTTTGGTGCTCCTGGCATATCTAGTCTCCTTACAGTTCAAACGTGTGGATAAGTTGGACAAAGGACAAACAATTTGAGAAACAAACCCGGTTAAGAGCAAAAATCGTTTGCTTAGCAATCCTCGTCCTAAGTCGAGACCGGGTTTCTGACCAGTGGCGTAGTAGCTTACACAGTTGCCATAGCATCCCCTTCAGGACCATTCCATTGACCGATGCGAAAGACGACAAACTCAGCAGGTCTTACGGGACAAACACCGACCTCGATATACAGACGGCCTAAAATCCTGGTTTCTGGAGGATTGAGTTCCTCATCACATTTGACATAGAAGGCTTCCTCAGGCGTAGCTCCAAACAAACCACCCTCACGCCAAATGCGCTCTAGGAAGTTACTGACAGTGCGCGTAACACGGGACCAGGTTTCTTGATCGTTGGGTTCAAAAACCACCCATTGCGTACCCAACTCCAAGGATTTTTCAATATAGCTAATCAGCCTGCGTACACTGATATAACGCCACTCGGTGATGTCTGGCTCAACTAAAGTTCGTGCCCCCCAAATGCGGATACCTCGATTGGGGAAGCTGCGAATACAGTTGATGCCAATAGGGTTCAAAAGCTCTTGCTCGCGGAAATTAGTATCGTAAGCCAGTCCAATGACACCTCTTGGCACCTCATTCGCAGGCGCTTTGTAAACTCCCCGCGTTTCGTCAGTGCGACCCCAAACGCCCATCATATGACCACAAGGAGGCACAAGAAGTGGTCTACCGCCGTTGCGTGAGTTGGGAACTTTGATCCAGGGATAGTACAGCGCTGCAAACATGGAACGACGGTTAAAGTCGTTCAACCACTCCACGACCTCTTGGGGTTTGACACGGTCGGGTGGTGTGTCAAGTACAACCATGCGATTAGGTGGATTAGGAATATCTCCACTGGCGGAACCCTCACACATGCTCACCATCAGCTCCATAATGCCGTGGACTTGCTCCAAGGTCATCAGTCCTGCCTCATAAACCCGCATCAGATCGGGGCAGCCGACCATAGTAATTTCATCAATTTCAAAAAGTCCACGCACCCCTGTGCGGTCATCGCGTACCCCCTCGACATCTCGTGCAAATCGATCGGGCGAGGATGGAACAATTGGAGGGGCTAGCTCGTACTGACCATTGACTGGGCGTCGAGCTAAGGGTCGTCCGGTTTGAGTCGCTTCAGCCACAGTGACATACATGGAATTTCGTAATGCTGCGACTGCATAAGTTCCTACCTGACGATTAACCTCAGAGTTCATGGTCAAGTTTTCGTATTGCTCAAGAATTTCTTCACCCCGACGAATTTGGAGTGTGAAATACTCACCTGTATTTGGTGGGGGTTCTCCTTCAGTGCCTTCAGGTAAAGGAAGAGGCGAACTGTCAGTAATCAAGACATCAAGCGGTCCACCAGCTACCTGTTCGGGACGCAGGTTCAAGGTTAGGGATGGACGATTCCCCCGACTACTTAATGCTAAAGTGGCGGGTTCTGGGGTCGCAGGTTTGGGTGCACCAGGTAACTGAGTGCCAATACTGACAATCCAGCAGCGACCACCACCATTGAGAAAGAAGCCATTAACTGCATGGGGTAAATAAGCGTTGTAGTCTGTGAAGCCATCAGAACTTGGACGGGCAAAGTATTTTAGATATTGCGTCCAATTGGTCACCAAAATGGGCTTAAAGGGTTCAGCCCCAGCACGCACATCTTCTGTAAAACCAACAAACCCGGCAATTGCCGTACTCACACCCTCAATTGGTCGGCTACCCCGGTTAATCTCTTCAATATAGACACCGGGCGCAAAGTAATCAAGTCTAGGCATATAAGTTTCTCCGAATCATAGAATTCAGGAAGAGACGTTCCGGCGGAACGTCTGTACTAGTTCTCAGGGGAAAGTAACACTTCTTTGAAAGTGTAAGTTGTGCCATCCACCAATACGTTGCAGTTCTGGGGTACATAACCAGGACAATTTAGTGTTAAAACATAGTTGCCCAAGCGGAGATTATCAAAAAAGAACAGCCCCTCTTGGTTACTTGTTACTGACTTTTCAGTTCCCGTCACAGTAACTTTTGTTTCAGCGATCGGCAGGCTTGTCACTGCGCTTTTGACGATGCCTGCAACTGCTACCCGGTGGGTCGTCATCACCTCACTAGCGCCATTCTTTTGCCGATTGTTGTAAAGGCTCATAATTCGCTCCCAAACTAAAGGCACTAAAGTAGTTTCGGACTCCAAAGGTGCCGTTACTGTCAGAAATACGGCTGGACGCAAAGGCACATTGAGAGCGCTCCATAGAGATCCCAGATCAACAGGCGGGTTTACCGCAACCGTCATCGGCAAATTGCCATAACCGCGCAGTTCAGGAGCCAAAAACTCCTCCCGCAGTGAGCGATGGCGCATCAACAAGGACAACGCTTCGTTCAAAAGGTGGTACTCACTTAAAGCTGTGCGATCCCAAGCTGTTAGCATCAGCGATACATCAATCCAACTGAGTGGCAAATTTACACGAGCAGATTGCAACCCTCCTTCTGAAAAATTTCGCTCCCTCTGTCTACCCGCTTGTTGTAACTGCTTAGACTGACGAATGTCATAGAGGTACAAATTTAAAAGAGGACCTACATCCCCGTCCCTTCTACTACTGGGAAGACTAAAGTCGATTTGCTCCATACTGGTGAGGGAGGTACCTCCAGCCAGAATTTCTGCAAGGGTTTGGAGAAGGGAGATAAGCATGAGCAAACAGATTACCTATTTGCATCTAGATTAAAAGCAAAAGGCTATCTACGTTAATTAGACTTTTGTCGAAACTTCCGACAGAGATGTTTTGGTTTCCTCCAAAATTAGACGCTTATCCGCCAGAATAAACCCGTCCTTTCCACGCCCCACCTCGTCCTTGCCAGTGACGCAAAGCAGAGTCTAAAGTCATCAGCGTATAGAGAAATGCGATCGCTGGTAAGCAGCAGGCTAACCATGGAGAACATTTATAAAAGCGGATGATGGGTAAGTAAGCCAATGTCATCAAGACCCATGCCAATAAACCTGTAGCCGCAAGCAGCCAATTTCCTGTTAAACCACCGAGGATGGCCCCTACAGGTGGAACTAGATAAATCAATGTCATCCCGACCAAGGTTAAGAGTAGCAGTAATGGCGAATAGTTCAATTGAGTAAAGGCTGTACGGGCAACCATATCCCAAATCGTCGCAAGCGTTGGATAGGAACGCCGGCTTTGAGTTAAAGCACTGAGTCCTAACCAAATGCGTCCCCCAGAGGACTTAACCGCATTAGCTAAGGCGCAGTCGTCAATTAAAGCTTGCCGAACAACTTGAATTCCGCCGATCCGAGCTAAAGCTTCTCTACGAATCAGAATACAACCGCCAGCAGCAGCAGCAGTTGCCTTGCTCTGATCGTTGACCCAGCGAAAGGGGTAGAGTTTTTGGAAGAAAAAGACGAAAGCTGGGATCAACAGTTGTTCCCACTTACTTTCACACCTGAGTTGCACCATTACAGAAACAAGGTCTAAGTCTTCAAGCAAAGCTTTGGTAACTAATTGGCGAATATTGGCAACATTATGCTCAATATCTGCGTCAGTGAGTAAAACATATTCTGGTGTATGTAAAGACGTTGCGTGTAATGTCTCTACTGCCTGAATGCCTTGCTCCATTGCCCAAAGTTTACCAGTCCAACCTGAAGGTAGTGGTTTGGCAGCAATGATTTGCAGTTGTTGGTCTAGTGCCAACGCTTGGGCTGTTTCTTTAGCAACCTGAGCGGTGCCATCTGTACTGTGATCGTCCACCAAAAACACGGTGAAAGAGCCGGGATAATCTTGGACTAGAAGCGATCGCAAAGTAATTGGTAATAACTCAGCTTCATTGCGAGCAGGAATCACAGCACAAACCGCAGGCAAATCTTTGAGGTCTGTTTCTGCCACTTCTAGTTGCTGATCAGTCCGCCAAAACTGCCCTCGCCAACTTATTAATCCGATCCAAATCGCCAATGAAAGTAGCATTAAACCCAATTCAATTTTGTCCATTTTATTTACCAATTTTTAGTGACATCGCTTTTAACAATATTGCAAGGTATGATAAAGTACTTTTTTAGCTCCTTGCCGCATCCAAAATATTTTTGAGATTGAGTATTATTTCATGCAAACTCAAGACAGAAGCTCAACGTTAAATGTTGCAGCGGCGATCGCAGCTAGCCAGAACTATCTTCTTTCGATTCAAAATCCAGCAGGTTATTGGTGGGCGGAGTTAGAATCCAATGTCACTATAACTGCTGAGGTTGTCCTCCTTCATAAGATTTGGGGAACCGACCGAGAAAGACCCTTACACAAAGTTGAAGCTTACCTGCGTTCTCAACAACGAGATCATGGAGGCTGGGAACTTTTTTACGGCGATGGTGGAAATCTGAGCACCTCAGTTGAGGCATATATGGCGCTGAAGCTGCTAGGTGTACCAGAAACTGATCCGGCTTTGATCAAGGGGCGTTCTTTTATCCTCGCACGGGGCGGTATCAGTCGGACTCGGATTTTTACCAAGCTCCACCTAGCGCTCATTGGATGTTACAACTGGCGTGGCATTCCTTCACTACCGCCTTGGGTGATGTTTTTGCCATCGACGTTTCCGGTTAATATCTACGAAATGTCAAGCTGGGCAAGGTCAAGCACTGTGCCACTGCTGATTGTCTTTGACCGCAAACCTGTTTTTCAGGTCAACCCAAGCATTACCTTAAACGAGCTTTATGTTGAAGGTTATGATCAAGCGTCGTTTGAATTACCACGCAAGAATGATTGGACAGACTTATTTATTTACCTTGACAATGCCTTCAAGTTAGCAGAAAAGCTGAATGTAGTTCCTTTTCGCGCTGAAGGTATTAAAGCCGCAGAGCGATGGATTCTAGAACGGCAAGAAGCAACTGGTGACTGGGGCGGGATTATTCCCGCTATGCTGAATTCACTGCTGGCTTTGCGCAGTCTGGATTATCAGCAGTCTGACCCTAATGTGGTACGAGGACTAAAAGCAGTTGATCGCTTTGCCATTGAAACAGAGCATACTTACAGAGTGCAGCCTTGTGTTTCTCCTGTATGGGATACTGCTTGGGCAATGCGATCGCTCGTAGATTCTGGTTTTGCACCGGATCATCCGGCTCTAGTTCGGGCGGGAGAATGGTTGCTGAGCAAGCAAATTCTGGACTACGGTGATTGGGCTGTTAAAAATCGAGAGGGAAAACCAGGTGCTTGGGCGTTTGAGTTTGAAAATCGCTTTTATCCAGATGTAGACGACTCTGCTGTGGTGGTCATGGCAATGGATGCTGTGAAACTCAAGGACGAAAAACTGAAGCAGGCGGCGATCGCTCGTGCTGTTAACTGGATTGCTTCTATGCAGTGTCAACCAGGCGGTTGGGCTGCTTTTGATCTGGACAATAATCAGGACTGGCTGAACCAGATGCCCTATGCTGACCTCAAAGCCATGATTGACCCCAACACGGCTGATGTCACTGCTCGGGTATTAGAAATGCTAGGTAGCTGTAAAGAGTCAATTGATCCAAAAAACCTTGAGCGAGCAATCACCTATCTGATCAGTGAGCAAGAAACTGAAGGTTGCTGGTTTGGTCGCTGGGGAGTAAATTACATTTATGGAACCAGTGGAGTCATCTCAGCCCTGGCCTTAATTGCGCCAGAAAAGACGCAATGTATAGAACGGGGCGCTGCTTGGTTAGTCGGATGTCAAAACCCAGATGGTGGTTGGGGCGAGACTTGCCAAAGCTATGCTGACCCAGCCCTCAAAGGACTTGGACGTAGTACTGCATCTCAAACGGCTTGGGCAATACTAGGCTTAATAGCAGCAGGAAAGACAACTGGTAAATTGGCGAGGCAAGTGATCCAACGGGGAGTTGACTACCTGTTAGCAACTCAGCAATCCGATGGTACTTGGAACGAGGCGGAATTTACAGGTACTGGCTTTCCCGGTCATTTTTATCTGAAGTATCACCTCTATCAACAGTACTTTCCTTTAGCAGCCCTTGGTCGCTATCAAGCTTTATCACAGTTGTAGCGATAAGTCTATACCTCTTGGGGAGTCAGGAGTCAGGATATTTCCATATTCTGACTCCTCGCTCCTGACTCCTGACTCCTTTGAGTTGGTTCAAACACTTGCTTTAACAGAGCTAATCCTTCCTCAACCTGTAGAATCTGTGCTTCTGTGAGGTGATTGAAGAGGTCAGCAATGTGAGTACGAGTTTGTACGCGTGCTTGTTGAAGGTGATGCTCACCTGCTTCAGTCAGCTTAAGGACAATACGCCGTCGCTCTTGGGGGTGATTATTACGGTGGACAAAGTTGCGCTGTACAAGCCGTTCTATTGTCGCTGATGCTGTAGCACGAGTGACTCCCAAGTGTTCAGCTAGTTCAGATAGTGAAGCACCAGGATTGCGATCCAGAAATGCTAGTGTCCGGAATTGGGGGACGGACAGCGTAGTAGAGCCTTGAACACGCATATCGGACCTGATTGCCCGCATGACCAATGGAATAGTCTCCATCACCCTAGCCGCACACTCTATGTTCGTTTTTCTTTGAGAAGATTGCTCTAAGCCCATTTGGTTGTTACTTTTCCTAAGTCACTTAAGCTAAAACTTATCTCTATTACGTCTACTGTGACTTAACTAGGAGTGACTTGAGCTAAAAACAAAGAAAAAATTGCCATTATTGGGTTAGAGCAAATTTCATTTAAGTAGGGGCGGGGTTCCCCCGCCCTTACAATGTAGTCAATTCAATTGAAAACTGCTGTAACCCAAAAAAATTCAATAACTTACATTCCTACCCTTGGATATAATCGTCCACCGATAACGGTCAGAACTACTACCGCAAACAGCAGAATCATAAAATCAAGCGCAAACCCATATGTGCAGACGCCATGTGCCAGCATCGTACCGCGCAGAGCATCGACCTGATATGTTAAAGGATTAAGATGTGAAATCATTTGTAACCATCCTGGCATGAGTGCAATGGGGTAGATAGCATTACTGGCAAAAAACAAAGGCATCGTCAATAATTGCCCAACTCCTGTGAAGCGTTCTCGTGTCTTCACAAGACAAGCAATGACAAGTGAAAAAGTCGCGAAACAGACTGATCCTAAAACCACAATCAGCACTACTGCCAAAATGGATAGGGGATTGAAATTCAGCTTCACACCAAGCAGCAACGCTATTCCATAGATAATGATGACCTGAAATAGGCTTCGCACTGCACAGCCTAGAGCTTTACCAAGTACCAAGGCGATACGGGGAGTCGGACTTGCTAGGAATTTGTGGACAATTCCCAAATCCCGCTCCCAAATAATTGACATACCACCAGTGAGAATTGCCATATATAGCACACCCTGAGCGAGAATTCCCGGAGCCATGAAGTCCAGGTAGGGTAAACCATCGGAGGGAATGGCACGAATTCGGTTAAAGACTTGCCCGAAAATCAGCAGCCACAAGGCAGGTTGTACAGAGCGCAAGACGACATCACTGGGATCATGGCGCAGCTTACGTACTTCCAGTTCGAGCGCAATCATTGTCTTATTGATCAGATTTAAGATTGCAGCCAGTAAAGCTGGACGAGTGGGTCGCCCATTAACCCAACCGTCGAGCAGTGCGTCTGATTCTTGAGGTTTCATGGTAACTGACTCCTGATGCTATTTGATCACCTGTGTAGTGGATAAACACGTCATCCAAGGTGGCATTACTCTTATTTAAGGAAGCCTTCAATTCTGCTGGTGAGCCTGTAACAACCTCCTTGCCTTGATGCATAATTGCCACTCGATTACACAAACTGTTCGCTTCTTCTAAAAAGTGAGTGGTTAACAGTACGGTAGTACCATAATTTGTCTGCAGTTGTTGTAAAAGCTCCCATACCTGACTGCGCGATCGGGGATCTAGCCCCACAGTCGGCTCATCTAAAAACAGTATCTGGGGCTGATGCAAAATCGACAGCGCAATTTCCAGCTTCCGAATCATGCCACCAGAGTAGCTTCGGACAATTCTGTTGGCTACATCCTGCAAACCCATGAAGGATAGAGCTTCGCGGATACGGTACTCCCGTTGCGTTCGCTTAATATCGTACAGCTTGGCAAAAATTAGCAGATTCTCATAGCCTGTGAGACTACCGTCCGCAGAAAGTGCCTGGGGAACGTAGCCAATGATATGCCTCACCGCTGTTGCCTGACGAGTCACGTCCAATCCGGCAATCACTGCTTGTCCAGAAGTTGGAGGCAGTAGGGTTGTCAGCATCTTTATGACTGTACTCTTACCTGCACCGTTGGGTCCTAGTAAGCCAAATACCTCACCGTGTTCCACAGTGAAGTTTAGAGCATCTACTGCGGTCACTTTCCCAAAACGGCGAGTTAGTTCCCGCACCTCTAAAGTAGGTATTCTCCCTGTCATCGGCGGTTGCGATCGCCCTGTTGTTCCATTCAGTTCTGCCATGAATCAGATACGCACCTAGTAGTTAGATAATCTAACAATTAGTATCTCATATTATTTGTGTATGTGCTATTTGTCCGACCATCATGGTCAGAACCTAGACATATCGACAATATTGCTGTATTTTCTGAGTGGGGAAGGTCAGAATTTCTAACTACATGGAGAAGGCAAATCATGCTCCGCTCAGCAACTTTAAAGCTTGTGCCGTTAGTCACGTTAGTCGGTTTCGCACCAAGTACCGCTCAGGCGACGACACTAACTACCTACCCATTTAACGCCACTTACGACGTAGTGGTCACTGCAAACGACATCACGCCGAACCTCGAACAGACATTCATCTCTGGCACGAGTACTGATGCTCCCTACGGTCTGACCAAAGTCAACGGACTAGCCTACTCCCAGACTAATTTCACTACCGGCGGCTTCAGTTCTAACACCGACCCAAGCACTTTCGGCTTACAGGGTTACCCATCTGGCTCGATCACGTTTTCTGGCAACGGCAGCGACAGTTTGTTTGGAAACCAAATAACAACTGGGTTGATTGATTTTAACACCCTCAACGTGACGTCTTCTGGGAGTGTCACTATTACTGGTGGGTCAGGTCAATTCGGGAATGCTACTGGCACATTGACCTTTTCCCAAGTCCAACCACTCAGTCTTCAGCCAGATGTAGCTTTAAAAGGTCAGGCGAGAGTGAATGGCACACTGACAGTTCTAGTTCCGGAACCAAGGACTAACATGATACCGCTCGTCATGAGCGCGATCGCCGCCAGTATTCTACTACGTCGCCGTAATAGAGTCGCTTCTAGCTAACAAAGAGATCTGGACAAGCCAGTGGGGAAGCCTTTGAATAAAGCTGCTTTCAGTTGACCGTATATGGTTGCTGTGTCTCCCGTTACTTGGTAAATGCGAATATCTTCTAAAAATTCTGCCAGCTGAGCGAGATTTGTTTCCCTCCGCTGAGATTTTTCCATCATGAATGTAAGTTCACCTTGAACAATTACGCAAGTCGCAATGTTATTTTCTCCAACTTCATTGACGCGACGAATAACATTTAGATCGCCTAAGATAATGGTACTACAATGATTCGTATCCAATAAATACATTATTCAAATGGGTTTTCGCGATCAAATTTAGCTTTACCACGGGTAGCATATACTGACTGAAGACATTCCTCAAAGTCATCACCTTCCCAAGTACCAGCGTGTCGGAGGATAGAACGTCCGGAAGCAGGACGGTATGTAAGTTGCTCTTGATCACTGGAAGTTTCTGTAGAATCGGTTAACGGGATAAATTCTTGCAGGACTGGTTCCAACTCATTTTTTGTATAACTAACCTTAATAGAACGAATCAAATCGAGTGCTTCTGTTAGCAACTCCGGTGGTAAAGTCTCTATTTCTTGGATTAATAATTCTTTGCTAGTCATCCTCTACCTCTAATTATTTCACTTTAATTGTATCGGGAACCCGGTATCGCTTGGTCACTTTTGTTCATCAGCCTGATGTTTAGTGGTAGTAAAAGTCTTCCTTGAGAAAATACCGTTCAGTTAAGGTGATTGGTGGGAATTTATGGTCTGTAGAGACGTTGCACGGCAACGTCTCTACAAAAGTTATCGCGCTTTGTAAATTATCTTAACTAAACCGTATTGCCCCTTAAGAGTTCATTATTGAAGAATGAAAACCTATGGGGTGAATAGTTGTGAACTTTTTTCTCGGTTGTGCAGTTTGGGCATATCAAGGTTGGGTGGGCGAACTTTATCCCCAAGGGACCCGCTCTGCGGAGTTTCTGCACCTCTACAGCCGACGCTTTACCACCGTTGAAGGTAACACTACCTTTTATGCTGTGCCTAATCAAGAGACTCTTCGCCGTTGGGCTACCGAGACACCGCTAGGTTTTGAATTTTGCCTCAAATTGCCGCGAGATATAACCCATAAGGGATTACTGCAACCACACATCCCAGAAGCTTTGCAATTTCTGCAACAGATGGGTTCTTTGGGTAAGCGTCTTGGACCGATATTTGCCCAGTTACCTCCTAGTTACGCACCTACAGCAATTGACGACCTAGCCGTTTTTCTCGAAGCTTGGCAGCAAACAAAAGCTAACCTAGCTTTAGAAGTTCGGCATCAAGACTGGTTCACAGAACCCCATGCTAGTCAGTTGACAGCGCTTTTACAAAGGCTAGGTGTTGGCAGAGTATTACTAGACTCGCGTCCGATCTATACTGGAGAGGATGATCCCCAGTTGCAATCTGAGCGGCGCAAACCCAAATTACCAGTAGAATTCAGCGTCACAGCGCCTTTTAGCCTAATTCGCTTTATTTCTCATCCTACTTTGTCAGTCAATCAGCCTTTTATGGAAGAGTGGGTAAGCCAGATTCAGCAGTGGTTGCAGCAGGGAACGCAGATTTATTTCTTTGTTCACTGTCCCATAGAAGAGCGATCGCCCAGTACAGCCCGTTACTTCCAAAAGTTATTAGAACAGAGTGGTGCAGCAGTTCCTCCTCTACCTTGGAATAACCTCGACCATCCCCCCAATCAGCTAAGTTTATGGTGAGGGTGCTGTCGCCCTTGTAAATACTAATGAGTTCACTTTTTGCGCTTCCAAGCATCGCCTGAAATTTGCGTGTTATACCATTTCAGGTTAATGGCGATACAGATGAATTTTATCTTAACGCAAAATTGTCTCTACAGGTATGTATTTGTATCAAGATTTTTGTGAACCAGTATTACACTGTGTTAACGCACCCTACGTATTTAAAATTCACTTGATAAATCAATACGGTTCACATTAAGCACCAGTGCAGAAACCAGGTTTCTTTGAATTTAAATGTATTTAAATAAACTGTGATTCATTCAGTAATGTAATAATTTTTAACTAGAATACAACATTTTTGAAATAACCGTGACAATAGAAATAGAGTTGTTATAATTCAATAGGTATGGTAATTTAAAAAATAGCAAATTAGAGTGACTGTAAAGAAAATTTACTTAAGTTCTTGAGCTTATAAATTTTCTGATTTTTCACAGAAAAATACTTTTTGTTGTAAGCAGTTATATTAAAGGAGGTTAAGATGAGTCGTCAGCTTTATGAACGCTCCGTTTCATATAAAGGATATCTCATTATTCCCTTTCTTTTTGGTAGAATTGATAGTTATGACATTTATTCGTATAAAGTGTTATCAGAAATGGGATCTGAAAGCCGTTTTCACAAAGCAGAAAATCCGGCAGAAATTTATGATATTAGCATTGATAATATCATCCTTATTGCCAAAGAACATATTGATAAATATTTAGAGTTTGTTAGTCAGAAAGATAATTTTAAATTTCGCTACATTTACCGTAACAATTTGATAATTGTCTTTCAAGAGACTGGTAAATATTTTTACGACCACTACCCACCGGACTCATTAAATAATATTGCTGCACCAAAATTATTTAAATCAGAATATGAATGTTTGTGTTGGATAAAGAAAGGATTAGATGGGTTGCGTCCTAAACGAAGATAAATTGTAACCGCAGATGCACGCGGATAAACTTGAGATAATTATCTGCGTCCATCTGCGGTTAAAATTCTAAATCCAATCATGGTAACCAAAAATTAGGCAAGATAGATTTCCCGACTTGACGCACAGTTTTGTTAATCGCCCTTGCAAATTGAATATGTATTTCATCTGCTTCAACGGGTAAAATCTTTGCTAGTGTACCTTCTCCTAAATAGGAAATCACAAAATTTGCTGCCTCCAAACCAGTAACATAAGCCTTTTCCTGAGACCATGAACCTTGGCGATTCACAATCCAATCACCACTCATGAACACATTCTCAAAACTGGTTTTTACTGGAAGCATAGAGCGATAGCTACCAGGAGCAAAGTGAGAAACCGCTTGAGGTAAACGAATCACGCTGCTATGAATTACCTTCGCCTCCCCAAACCCTGGCACACAAACCGCTAAATCGCGTTGAATCAGGGGCACAATTTCCTCATCCTCTAAGGGAAGAAACTGATTTGCATGATAAAAATCAGCTTCAATAACTGTCCCAGGTTCATCCTGATATTCATCATGTAGTGCATTTAAATCAAAAAATGTCCATCCTGTGGTCGCATCAAACCCAAAGCAAGCATTAGAAGGACGGGGAATATTAATTTTGCGGTCAAACCATAACCGAGTTGCCAGAACGTCAATTGCTCCTAAATTACTTAAATTACGGAATTCCTCACGGCTTTGCAAGCTGGGGCTGCTTGATACAATCTTTTTCATAGCAGTGATACCAACAGCAAAAATCACTGCATCGGCGTCAAACACTTCATCACCGCAGACAACCCCTGTTGCCCGATGATGACGATCAACAATTAAGTCAGTCACTCGACGGTTTGCTAGCACTCTTGCGCCAGCTTTTTCAATGCGTTCCAACCAAGGGCGAAAGATTTTTTCTCCCACGGTCCCCCGACACCAAACTACATCAAAATCAGATTGATGCGCCAGAATAAAAAAATAAAGCATCCCTAAAGCAGCAGCCGCCGAACATTGTTCCCCAGAGGCAAACAAGCCTACCAGTAACATTGGTTCAAAAGATTCACGATAAAGTCGTGCAGAAACACCAAAATCTTTGAACAATTCTCGGGCAGTTACAAAATCATAACGACGCCAAGCTTCATCGGAATTATCAAAATCAATCATGGCGTAAAGTAAAGGCAAAGCGCTGAGACGGTCAATTAATGGCAGACGCTTAAACTGTGTGTAGAGAAAAGTTCCCAGAGGCGTTGGGAGTCTAGGCAAGTCTTGAAAAATTGGTGATTCAACTTCCAATCCCACAGCTGAATACTGAGATGAACGAGTCCAAGTGGTAAAAGGACTAATTCCTAATTCATTGATCAGGGAAAAGATATTTCTGTAAGGATACCAGAAGCCGTGAATGCCTGCTTCTACAGAACGTCCTGCAGCTGTTTTCCAACCTGCTACTAGTCCACCAGGATAGGAACCCGCTTCTAGAAGTGTCACATCGTAACCTTGTTTTGCCAAATGGTCAGATGCCCCTAAACCAGCCCAACCTGCACCAACAACCACCACCCGTTTGCCTTGTGACACTTCTGACATATTATCCTCTGGTTTCTTTTACTATCATAAGACTTACAGCACTTTTCAATTGAACCCGCGCCACATTGTAAGGGCGGGGTTACCCCGCCCCTACGGTTATATTGTGGTCTACCCAAATAAAATCCCCTGTATGCTTTCTGTTACCCGGTTTCTACCAAAAATCGTCTGTTTAGCAACAAAGTACTTATTTTCCTTCTTTAAGGACTACCGAGCCAAGAGTACTTGCGGTTAATATGGAGTTCAGAGTATAACAAAAAACATATTTGTCGCTCCATAAGGAATAATCTAATGAGTCAATTAGCCAATATCAAAATCAGCTTGAATGACTTTCAACTTAGGGATGGCATTTATTTCCCGAAAGACTACGAACAGTTGAACAGTACTGAACAAAAACAAAGATGGGACAAAATCGGCAAGACATACTATGGCTCCCAAAAGATTGAGCAAGCTGCTGAAACAGCGCCAATTAAACAAGACTACACTCTTCTCACGGGAAAGCCCGGAGGTACTTGGAATAAATTTCCTGTAAACAAATCTGTTGATTCTCTTCTTGAGATTGGCTGTGGTTACGGGAGAATTCCCTTATTTCTTTCAAAAGATAAAAATTTAAGATGTCAGCAATATTACGGAGTTGACATTTCTGAATCTTTGCTGCGACGGTTACTGAAGTGTAAGCAAGAATATGATTTTTTCCCGGGAGCAGAATTTAACATTATTTGCGATTCAGCAGAACTAATGCCTTTAGAAGACAATTCTATAGACTTGGTAATTTCTAACTGTGTATTTATGCACATACCAGATGCACAAATAAGAAACCTCTTTGTTGAAATATCTCGCGTACTCAAACCTGGTGGAGTTTTTGTTTTCAATCATTCTTTCCACAACAAGTCTTGTCCTTCCCATATTATCCATAATTTTGTGAGAAGGCTCAATATATTTAAACAAAACCCAGTTTATCTTAAGCAATATTCAGCAGATGAAATAGAAGCAATGTTAACTGCTTCTGGAATTACAGCGAAGTCTCCGCAATATACTGTGGAACCTACGAAAGAGTATGCAATCCTACCGCAGAAAATTAAAGGAATACCAGTGCCTTTTGCTACATTGATTAACAAAAGTATCAAGCCGTCAGATGCGATGAAAGCAACTCTGGCTTTTGGCTATAGCGCCTACAGCAATAATTTGTAATTCGTAATTCGTAATTCGTAATTATCTGACAAAATTACGAATTACTCCTTTATTAATTAGGAATTAGTTTAGCTTTGAGGATTTCAAAAGCTGTAGAGGGCTGTTATAGCTAACGTAACTGTGGACTATCTGCACCAGTTGGGGGGCGATCGCTATCGCCTTCTAGAGTAGGACTTACGCACTATACGCTCTTAAGCATCATGTGTATAACGTAATTCCCTCGTTTCAGAAAGTAGAATTGACCACATGGTAAGGGCGGGGTAACCCCGCCCCTACGGTTTTGTGGTTTACACAAATGAATATTGCGCTCCGCAGCCTGACTCATCGCACTGCATACTTGACTATTTCTATCAATCTGTAAGTCCTAAAGGTCAGCCCTTGGAAATATCAAAGCCGTTCGTTCTTTAGCTGAACCATTACAACTGGGGATGGATAATGGAGCAAGACGGGCTTTGATTCCGATTGAGAATAAGCGTCATTTTTTAGAGGTATCTGCTGACACCATGGAACGGGTTGATCCAATTTTTTA